>CAYUJA010000066.1:0-9220 GCA_964444875.1 uncultured Acidimicrobiaceae bacterium
TGAGTTCGGCAGGACGAGTGGCGCGGTTTTCGTCGACCTCGACAACGATGGCGATGACGACCTGGTGCTGTCTCGCAACGTGCGTGACCGGGACGTGGGCGCAGCGGTCACCGAGATCATGGAGAACACCGGCAGCGGCTTCGTGCCGGCCCCGGCGTCGATCGATCCCAACCTCGGTGGCAGATCTGTTGGTGTCCTCGACGTGGACGGTGATGGATTGCTCGACCTCCTCATCGTTGAGGACCGCTATCGAGGCGGTTCGAGCCGTCTCTATCGAAACCTCGGTGGCCTCCAGTTCGAGGACGCAACACAAACGCTCTTTGTCTCAGGCGTCGACGGTCTCGGCATCGCCACCGGCGACTTGAACAACGATCGGTACACGGATGTGTTCATCGCAGGCTCCAACCGCTTGTTCATCGGAGACGGCACCGGTCTCACCGAGGTCGCTGTGCCTGAACTTGCATGGGAGGCCTTCGGCAAGGAGGATGACCCGGCAGGTGCTGCTATCGCGGATGTGAACCGTGATGGTTGGCCCGATCTCGTCGTGGGCCAGCACTACAACAGCACGTTGAGCCAGGGCAGAGAGGTGCCGGTACGACTCTATCTCAACCGCACGACCGAGCCTGGGGCGGCGCCGCTGTTCCAGGACGTGACGGCCGAGGCCGGACTCGTCGGGATCCCGACGAAGGCACCGCACGTCGAACTGGCGGATTTCGACAACGATGGTTGGCTGGATCTGCTCACGTCGGCGTCGGCATCTGGGGGGACAGCGCCTGCGATCTTTCGCAATACGGGCCTTGTGGACGGTGTACCCGTTTTCTCCGAGCCTGAGGGGCTCGGCTCGCCCCAGTACTGGGTGACAGCACCGACGGCCGATATCGATCGGGATGGACGACTCGATGTCCTACTCATCGAGTGGGAGCCCTCCCTGCCTTCGTTGATGCTGCGCAACGTCACCGCCTCTGGCCACTGGCTCGAGGTCTCTGTCGACACGAGCCTCGGTGGCGGAGTCGGCACACGGGTCGACGTGTACGAGTCCGGCCGTGCTGGTGAGGCCTCGGCGCTGCTCGGGAGTCGGGAGATCGTTGCGTCCGTCGGATACACGGCAGGTGTCGAGCGGCTTGCCCACTTCGGGCTTGGTGACCGTACCGAGGTGGACATCGTGGTCACTCCACCGCTCCCCAACGCGCCGATAACGATGACCGTTGCCGCCGATCAGTCAGTGCGCCTTCCGGCCGGTTGCGGGTAGCCGCCCCGCCTCTCCACTCGTTCTGTGGGCTGGCAGCGCCATATAGGACGCCGCGAACCCTGGGTTCAGGGCGCCACCCGTTCTGTGGGCTGGGAGCGCCATATACGATGCCGCGAACCCTGGGTTCGCGGCGCCTACTGACCGTAGTTCCAGGGGACTGTGATTCCGGTCAAGCGCTCGATGTCGGAGGCTGTTGACACGAAGCGGTCCTGGAGTTCAGACCGCAGGTCGGGGGGTAGATCAGGGTTGCCCGCAACGGAATCCCCGACGTAGCTGTAGTTGACGAATTCGGGCGGCGACCACGTTTCGATGTCGACGAACGCTTCGAGCGAGTGGAGGGCGCTCTCTGGATCCTCGAAGAAGTCCTCGGCGATGATGAAGAGGAACCGGTCGCGATCGAAGAGATCCAACCATCGAGCGATCTGTTCGCCGTACTGCCCCCTCGACACGTACGAGTAGTTCCTGAAGTTCCGGACCCGGTTGTCCGCGTCGTTGCGCATGGCCGCGATATCGGGTGCGATCCTCTCGTCCTCTGCCGCGATGGCATCACGGAACGACAGATCCTCGAGTCCGTGCCTGACGTTGTGGTGATAGTGCGAATATGCACGCTCAACGGGATCTCGCAACATGACGACGAGCTTGGCATCTGGGAGCATCCCAGCAAGCCGTTCTGGCGCCCTGGGGTCGAAGAGGTAGTCTGGAGTTGCTTCGAACGCCAGCAGCCTATTGCCCCTCCACTCGTGGACCGTACGACGGACCCTGAGGGGGAAGTGTGCTCGATACCATGCCTCCCCCTTGTCGTAGTCGATGGTGAAGTACTCGGTCTCCTTACGAAGCGACGGTGCGATCTGGGGATGGCGCCCGAGGTACTTGTACATCGAACTCGTACCACATCGTTGGCCACCGAGGATCACGAAGTCTGGCAACATCCTCAGCTGTGCAGTCTGTATACGGGCTGCCAGGCGGCCGCGCACGAGGCGCTTTCTGACACTCAACGGAGTGATGGCCTTCAACGCGTCAACGGTGTTCTGGCGTACTTTGGCGGCGTTCATCATCTCAAATTATCGTGGATCGGTACCGATGTCACGGTAGCAGCGATGACCCGTGAATCCCACACTGGCGTCCGTCCAGGGACGATGGAGCTAGCATGACCTGAACGACCCTGAGTGTTCGGCGCAGACCCGGTTGACATGCACCGGACGAGACGAAGGAGAGCAGTGGGACGTCAGAAGGTTTTCGGTATCGGATTCCACAAGACCGGAACGACCACGCTCAAGACGGCCCTCACCACGCTGGGTTACACCTTTGCGCCGTGGTTCCGTTTCGAAGATGAAATCATCGAAGCGGACCTCATCGAACGGGCACTTGAGATCGCAGACACGGTCGATGCCGTCCAGGACAACCCGTGGCCACTGCTGTATCGAGACCTCGACAGGGCGTTCCCGGGTTCCAAGTTCATCCTCACGATTCGCGACACCGATGAGTGGTGGGTGAGCCTCCTGAGGCACTTCGGTGGGAAGACGACTGAGATGCGAACGTGGATCTACGGTGTCGGGGATCCCCGAGGACACGAGGATCTGTACAAGAAACGCTATGAAGCACACAACGCGGAGGTGCTCGAGTATTTCTCGGATCGCAGCGATGACCTTCTGGTGCTCGCCATCACCGACGGCGAAGGCTGGGACCGTTTGTGCCGGTTCCTCGGCGAGACATCACCGGACGTGCCTTTTCCCCACCGAAGACCCCACACAGGCCGCAGGCTCGGCCCGAAGATCAGAAGTCGCCTGCGCAGAGCGGTGTCCGGGAAGTAACCGGCACAGAACCGCCCGACGGTGGTCTGAGCGTTCCCGGCACCTGGGAAATGAGCGGGCCCGTGCGAACCGGGGCGACTGCAGACAGGAGTGCGTCGAGGTGCCTGCGTAGAACTCGAGCGGATTCCAAGTCTATGAGGCCAACTCCGGCCGTCGTGGTGTTCGGCCTTCGATCGCGCACACAGCATCGACGGCGTCGGTGTCAACATAACGCGAGAGTTCGGCCCAGGGGCCGGTCGTGCAGGGTCTTTATCAGGAAGTTGCGGCAGCGATCCAGTCGGCGGTGCGAGCAGCGAGGTTCTCGCCGCGTTTCATCCGATCCTCCGTAACGTCTTCAACCAGCCACCAGGCTGCACCATCGGCTTTGTCGAGCGTGGCGAGCGGGATGCCCTTGTTCGCCCACACCTGCGCGAGAGGTTCGGTATCGAGGTTGCCGAAGGGAACGACGAGTACGTCGCTTCCTTGCGGGGAATAGTCGCTGAGTTTCTTGCCCTTGATACTCGAGTGGAATGCCGAGCGTATGTCGTATCCGAGCACGTCGATCGAACCGTCCCGGTCGAGGCGCTGAAGCGTCTGTTTGGCTGACTCAGGTTTCGCTTCACCCTTGATCGCGGCGATCGCGTGGCTCCGGAGCGCGTCTTTCATGAATCGGTCCGCGTCGAGCACCGGATCCCAGAAAACGAGCGGCGTACCAGCGAATTCGGTCGCGAGAATAGTCGCTGGATAGGCTCCAAGCCGAACTCCGACGAAGACGAGATCCTCGGTACCCGCCCTGTCGACGATGCGACTGGTGGCATGTCGAGCGGCATCGACCATCGCGGGAAGGGTGAGCTCCGAGAGGTCCCCCTCGCTGTTTCCCTCCCCCTTGTACTGGAACCGTTGCACGGCGAAACCTCTCGCCACCAACTCTCTCGCAAGCACAACCTCAAGACGATACGATTTGAGCAGTTCTGCATGGGTCGAGCTACAGATGACGACAGATGCGCGGCGAGCTCCCTTCGGTAGATGGGTGATACCGTACATCCGTGGCGACGCACCGAAATAGGCGACCTCTTCGGTGGCATCACTGGGGCTTCCGATGCGTGTGTGCATATCGCTCACGGTCACGTGCTTGTTTTCCCGCCCACTTGAATGCGCCCCGACCCAGGTCACCGCGGAATCGATGACCAGTTCCTGGATACGGATCGAAGGGAACCCTCGGACCGTCCCAGGAATCGTCTCGATATTCACAAGGTCAGAGAATCGTTCGAGGTCTTCACCGAGCCGACCATGTGTGGCGTGTTCGAACTCGGTCCAGTAGAAATCATCCAAACCGTAGAGGAAGTGAACCCGTACGCCGCCGCTCAGCAGGTTGCGGAGAGGTCCTAGGAACCCAGGGGATGCCTCCCTGGTTCGGTTCGGTCGGTCGGGTGCCGCCCCGCTCAACAAGTCCCTGGTTCTGCGTGCCTTGACAGCGAGGAACTGCCTGGCCGCCCTACGCGCGCCCTTGCTCCTGACGAGACGTTTGATCGTCCTGGGGGCGACAGCTTTCCTGGCGACGGCACCCACTCCGACGTAGTCGGCGAGATGTTCGGCGCCTCCCGCTCCCTTCCTGGTTGCCCTCACCGGGGGAACCAGAAGGTATAGCCCTGCAACCCTCGGGTCATCGACAGAACCTGCAAGGGCGGTCCTCGCTCCGTAGCAGGTCCCCACAAGCAGGAACTCGTCGATCCCCCTGGAGCCGAGAAGGTCGAAGGCTGCCTTGAGCGCGGATATGGCCGGGGCGTCGAGATCGTATCCCGCCACCTCTCCATCGCTATCCCCGAAACCTGCGTAGTCGAATCTCAGAGCCGGTATCCCGGAATCCGCCAGCCTTCGGGCCATCTTGACCCACATGCGGTTCCTCCCGATGGTGCCCGTACCAGCACCCGTACCAGGGAGCAGCACGACACCGGTAGCGCTGACCGGGCCAGACGTCGGCATGGACACGAACCCGCAGTACGTTTCTTCTCCCTTGGGAAAGAGCACCGGTTCGTCGGTCGACACCCCCGCGAAACCGCGGCGCGTCTTACCGCCGTTTTTCGACATCGGCCACCCTCCTTCCAACCCCTCTCCACGCCAATCGTAGTCGGCGGCAACCGCGGTTGCCAGGCGCAAAGCCGGATGGGTCCTCGGCGAACTTGCCTCCACCCGCTATCAACTCGGAGTCACCAAGGTCGCGAAAAAGATATTGGGCGCGACCATCCGAGATGCTACGCTGCTCCGGGCAGGGCTTGGAGCTAGATCAAGGGGTGAAGGGGAAATGGCTATTCTTACGTTTGATTTGAGGCGCGCGTTTGCGCTTGTATCGGCGTTGCTTCTCATGGCGAGCGCACTGGCGATCGCGCCGGCTCGAGCCTTTGATGGTGTACCACCCGAGATCGTGAGCCTCGTCGACGTCGATCTGGATATCGACCCACAAGAGAAACGAGCACTCGAACTTGTGGTCACCGGTGTCGACGATGGTGCAACCTTCGAGTTCTCGGGCACCGGTCTCGATGTCACAGGCTACAAGCTGAAGAGCGGGGGGGTCGCCCGGTTGCACCTCCTGGCGTCTGTCGATGCCGAAGCAGGGCTCAGGGACCTGACCGTTACGAACCCCGATGGTCTCTCTGCAACGTATCCAGACGCCATGCTCGTCACCGGAGACACCGTGCCGCCCGACCTGGGAGACCTCACCGTCCATGTCTTCGAGGACATCGACGGCAATGGCATTGAAGACGGAGGAGAGACCGGTCTCGCCGGCGTTTCCGTCGACATCGTAGATCTCAGCGGCGGTGGTTACAACGTCGTCACCGATGGATCTGGTGACGCGACGCTGCTCGATGTGCCGGTAGGTGATGCGACGCTGTCATACGTGACGCCCACTGCCATGGCATTGACAACGGCCAACGATGTTCAGGTCGTGACGGTCGTCGTTGGTACGTCGGCTGCGGCTGGGAGCGTTGGATATCAGGTCGTGCCCACCGGCGATGTCGGGGGCCGTGTCTTTACGGATCTCGACGGTAACGGCATCGAAGATGGCGCCGATACCGGGCTTGGTGGTGTGGCGGTGACCGTCACCGACATCAACGGTGTCGGTTACGACGTCGTGACTGATGGCTCAGGTGACTACTCGGTCACTCAGCTACCTCTCGGTGACGCCGACGTCACGTACACGGGGCCCGCCGGGTACACCCTCACGACAGCCAACGACACCCAGGTAGTGACGGTCGTCGACGGCACCTCGGCTGCGGCTGGGAGCGTTGGATATCAGGTCGTGCCCACCGGCGATGTCGGGGGCCGTGTCTTTACGGATCTCGACGGTAACGGCATCGAAGATGGCGCCGATACCGGGCTTGGTGGTGTGGCGGTGACCGTCACCGACATCAACGGTGTCGGTTACGACGTCGTGACTGATGGCTCAGGTGACTACTCGGTCACCTTGGTGACCCTTGGTGACGCCGACATCGCGTACACGGGGCCTGCCGGGTACACCCTCACGACAGCCAACGACACCCAGGTCGTGACGGTCACGGATGGTGGTCTTGCATCGGCGTCGGTTGTCGGGTACCAACCCCCATCGGCCGATTCTCCCCAGATCATCGGTATGCAGGATGCTTCACCCGTGATCGATCCGGGGCAGAAGAAACACTTCAATCTCGACGTTCTCAACTTCATAGACGGCGCGACCGTCTCGTTCTCAGGAACCGGCCTCACCGTGAAGACGAAGATCACCGATAGCGATACGATCAAGATCTCGATCATCGCCTCAGATACAGCCGAAGTTGGGCCACGCGACCTCACGGTGACGAACCCCGGCGGCGGATCAGATACCCTCGTCGGCGCCCTGACCGTCGGAGGCGTCATCATGCCGCCGATCTCAGGCGATGTGTCCGGTCGCGTGTTCGAGGACGTCGACGGCAACGGGATCGAGGATGGAACCGATACGGGCCTTGCGAACGTCGGGGTCTCCTTCGTAGATGCGGCGGGCGATACGTGGCCTGGCATGACCGATGGCAACGGGGACTTCATCGTCGCGGTTGGCGTCGGTGAGGGAACCCTCACGGTTTCGGGCTCAGCGGGAGCCACGCTCACGACCGCAAACAAGATCCAGGTTCTCACGATCACGGAGGGCCTCGAGACGATCGCATCGGCGGTCGGGTACTTGCCGCCGTCGGGTGACACGGCATTCGTCAACGTGGCACTCGCCGGAGGGATCGTCACAGACCACAACACTGCTGGTGCGTGTGCTCCGGCCATCGGGGTGGGCTCAGCATGGGCAGATGTCGACGGCGATGGCGACCAGGATCTGTTCACGACGAACCGCACAGGCGTGAACCGCCTCTACCGCAACGATGGCGACACCAACTCCGACGGCATCACGGACTTCACCGATGTTGCGGCGGCATTGGGAATCGATGCAGCGTCCGAGGACAGTTTCGGCACCGTTTTCATCGACTACGACAACGATGGCGACCAGGACCTGTTCGTGGCCAATAGCAGCGGAAACACGCTGTGGCAGAACCAGCTCGATACCGGTGGATCACTTTCCTTCGTGGACGTATCTGGCTCTGCCGGCCTCGACGACGCCGGCCGGATCCAGACGGCTACCTGGGGAGACATCGACAACGACGGGTTCCTCGATGTGTACTACGCGAAACATGCAACGTGTGCCGCAGGCGGCACCACCACCGACCGTTTGTTCCGCAACAACGGCGACGGTACGTTCTCTGACTGGACGTCCTACCTGTGTCCAGGTGGCGTGGTGCCGTGCGACGATGTCGACGGACTCGGTTTCGCGGCAGCCATGTTCGACTACGACAACGACGGAGACACGGACATCTACCTGGTCAACGATGTTCTCGCCGGAGCCCAACCGCCGAACAAGCTCTGGCGTAACGATGGCCCGGATGGATCGGGTGGCTGGTTGTTCGTCGAGGACAGTGCCGCGGCCAACCTGGATTTCGCGGTGAACGGGATGGGTCTCGATATCGGAGACTACAACAACGACGGTTTCCTGGACCTGGCGTTCTCCGACAGCGGACCGGGCCATCTGCTCATGAACGATGGCGATGGGACGTTCACAGACGTCAGTAGCTCGTCCGGGGTCACCGCCGGACTCGCCGGAGGTGTGAGTTGGGGGACGGCGTTCCTGGACTACAACAACGACGGGTGGCAGGACCTGTTCTTCGCCCAGGGCAGCATCGGAACCGCCTCACCGCTGGCAAGCGCATTTCTCGAGAACGATGGTGATGGGACCTTCACGAATGTCACTGACGTCACAGGGATGGGCGACGAGGCGAGAGCCCGCAACGTCACGACCGTCGACTTCAATGCCGATGGCTGGGTCGACGTGTTCGTCGGTAACTACGACGACTATCCGCTTCTCATGCAGAACAAGTCCGCCGACAACGGCAATACGAACGAATGGTTGACGATCACGGTCGAAGGCACGGTGTCGAACCGTGACGCGATCGGAGCCGTGATCACAGTAACGACCGGTGCCGGCACGCAGAGCCAGTTGATCTCGAGCGGCGGCAACCACGGTGGCGGGAGTCAGAAGGCGGCGTTCTTCGGACTGGGTTCCGCGACATCGGCAACCGTTTCGATCGCATGGCCGAACGGCGTGGTCCAGAATCTCGGCTCGGTCAACTCGGCACAGGCGGTTCATTTCGTCGAACCGACGAGCTGACAACAGCGTCAACGCACTTTCCGCTCTCTGCCGTCCGGTTTCGGAACGCAGAGAGCGGAAGGTTGGCAATTGTGATCTGTCGTGCCGGTAGTGTGACAGTCAGTGAACGCACCTCGTGAGGAGTCCGAACCCAACCATGTCTCGCTTACCGGATTTCCTGATCGCGGGAGCGCCGCGCAGCGGTAGCACCACGCTGTTCCGGATGATCGATGAGCACCCGTCCATCTTCATGGCGAGGCCAAAGGAGATCCGTTTCTTCAACGGCCCGCATGCGGACGACATCGAGTGGTACAGCAACCACTTCGCCGACGCGGGTGAGGGGCAGAAGGCCGGAGAGGCAACACCGTGGTACCTGCACGACCCGGCTGCCGTGCAAGCGATGGAGAAGATCGTTCCCGATGCCCGGATCATCGTGATCCTGCGCGATCCTGTCGACCGCACGTACTCGCACTACTGGATGGAACGAAT
>CAYUJA010000067.1:0-9206 GCA_964444875.1 uncultured Acidimicrobiaceae bacterium
TGCTGTCCATGGTGCCCATCGAGTCCGTGGAGCCCATGCTGTCCATGGTGCCCATCGAGTCCGTGGAGCCCATGCTGTCCATGGTGCCCATGGTGCCCATGTCCTGGTCGTCGACGGTGTCGTGGATCATGTCCATGGTCTGGTCGCGGACCTGGTCCATCACCTTGTCGGTGTCGTGGATCATGTCCATGGTCTGGTCGCGGACCTGGTCCTCGTGACGGGCCACATCCGTGCTCCGATCGTGGGCACGATCGCTCACACGGTCGGTGACGTGGTCGGTGTTCCAGTGCCGGGCGCTCCGGAGTCGCTCCATGATGCTGGCGATGACCGGATCGATGTCCTGGCCGTGCATCTGGACGGTGGTGCCCGTCTCGATGTCGCTGACGGGTTCGGTTCCGGCGAGTGCGATGGTGGCCGTCGCCGACAATGCGATGACGGTGGCCCCGATGATGAGCAAGCGTTTCATGTTCAACCTCCTGGGTTGGTGTTGCTTCTCCCATCAAGACGCCGCGGGCACCACCGATTCGACGGGTCGATGGAATCGGCGCGATATGTCTCCCTACATCCGGGAGATCACGCGTGCCAGCTTGATCGATGCTCAGATGTCGAGTTGTGCGAGCACCGCATCGACCGATCGGGAACTCGACAACACGAAGAAGTGCACCGATGGAGCACCGGAGTCGAGGAGTTCCTGGACCTGTTGAACGGCCCAGGCGATGCCGATATCCCTGGCATGGTCGGGCGCCGATTCGATGTCATGTGACAGTTCTGTCGGGATCTCGCAGTAGAACGATCGGGGGATCGACGTCAGCTGGCGAGCGTTCGTGAGGATCCTCAGGCCGGGGATGATGGGCACGTCGATGCCCTGATCCCGGCATTCCTTGACGAATGAGAAGTAGTGCTGGTTGTCGAAGAACATCTGGGTGACGATGTACTCGGCGCCGGCCTCTACCTTCTGCTTCACGTGCTCGACGTCCGCTGTCAGGTTCGGGGCCTCGAAGTGTTTCTCGGGATAACCTGCCGCGCCGATGGAGAAGTTCGTCGGGGAGGCGTCCTCGAGATCTTCGAGAAACCGGCCATGGTTCATCGCGGTGATCTGGCCGATGAGATCGCTCGCATGCTCGTTGCGGGTGCGGCCCTCGGCGTATGGTTTTCGACGTCCCGGTGGATCACCCCGGACCGCGAGGACGTTGTCGATGCCCAGGTAGTGCAGCTCGATCAGGAAATCCTCGGTTTCTTCCCTGGTGAAACCTTCACACAGGACGTGAGGAACGGCATCGATGCTGAGCTTGTTCTGGATGAGGGCACAGATGCCGAGCGTGCCAGGGCGTTTTCTCTTCACCTGTCGGCGGATGCCGTCCGGTGTGTCCTCATAGACGACTTCGGCGGAATGGCTCGTGATGTCGATGAAACCCGGTCGGTGTGTGGCGAGGTCCTCGATCAGGCTGAGCAGGCTCGCGAGATCGCCTCCACGTTCTGGTGGGATGATCTCGAAGCTGATGAGCGGCTTCGTGGCGTTGGCGAGGTGTTCGGTGACTTTCATCTTCGCTGAATCTTCGACTCTCTTCGCGTCGGCGGGAGTTTACCATAGGCACTTCCTGGCCATTCAGTGCGATGGGCAGCATTCGAGACCATGCAACAATCCGCACAAGGAGCACAACATCAATGCGTCGCCGTCGCTTTACCTCTGAGTCCGTCTCAATGGGCCATCCTGACAAGGTCGCTGACCGCATCAGTGACTCCGTGCTCGACTACGCGCTCAGTTTCGACCCTCTCGCACGGGTGGCGTGCGAAACCTTCATCACCGGTGGACTCCTCGTCATCGGTGGCGAGATCCGCGCAGCCGGGCTTCCCTCCGATCTCAACGACCAGATCGAACAGCATGCTCGTGACACGATCCGTCGTATCGGCTACTCGGGTCCCGGAACCGGTTTCGACCCCGAAGGCGCCGAGGTTCGCATCGTCATGCAGGAACAGTCTGTCGACATCGCCCGCGGTGTCGACAACGGAGAGGA
Organism: uncultured Acidimicrobiaceae bacterium; assembly: GCA_964444875.1. GTDB lineage: Bacteria > Actinomycetota > Acidimicrobiia > Spongiisociales > UBA5794 > JAMBLL01. The sequence goes on from CAYUJA010000067.1 coordinate 2,016, forward strand.
ACTCGGTGCCGGCGACCAGGGCCTCATGTTCGGGTACGCCACGAACGAAACCGATGAGTTCATGCCGCTGCCGATCGTCCTGTCCCACCGCCTCGTCGCTCAACAGGCTGCAGTGCGCGAAGCCGGCATCGTCGAGGGCCTCCGCCCCGATGCGAAGTCCCAGATCACGACCACATGGCAAGACGGTGGGCCGAAGCAAGTCGAGTCTGTGCTTCTCTCGACACAGCACCACCCCATGTGGAACGATCGCCAGGACGACCTGCGTGACCTTCTCATAGAGCACGTGATCGAACCCGCGATGGGTGAGTGGTGGAACGACGACGTGACGGTGCTGTTCAACCCCACCGGCCGCTTCGAGGTCGGTGGCCCTGAGGGCGATACCGGGCTGACCGGCCGCAAGATCATCGTCGATACCTACGGCGGTTGGGCCCGTCATGGCGGCGGTGCTTTCTCCGGCAAGGACTGCTCAAAGGTCGACCGTTCGGCGTCGTATATGGCCCGTTATGCGGCCAAGAACGTGGTCGCTGCCGGCCTCGCAGACGAATGCGAGCTCCGGCTGTCCTATGCGATCGGCATTGCCAACCCGACGGCCGTCTCGATCGACTGTCATGGAACCGAGCGTGTTGACGAGACAACGATCGAAGACGCGGTCATGGAGGTGTTCGACCTGACGCCGCGCGGGATCATCGCACAGCTCGATCTCTCTCATCCGATCTTCGAGCCGACCGCGTACCACGGGCACTTCGGGCGCACCCCGGACGAAGCCGGGCCCGGCACATTCACCTGGGAGCGGACCGACCGCATCGACGACCTGCGATCAGCGGTTTCCTAGGACTCTGGCGCAGATGCGGCTGATATATGCGCCCCGTCTACGCTAGAGCCCTGATGCGGCAGCCTCGTCGAGGAGCCAGAGGACGCGTTCGCGGGCGGTGACGTGCGCTGATGGAACATCGGCACCTGCGGCGATCGAAGCGACGATCGGGGCCTTCGCTGAGCCGGTGACGAGGAACACCACGACATGGGCCGTTGCGAGCAGGTCGAACGTGGCAGTGAGACGCCAGACTCCGAGTCTCTCGACGTAGTTGTCGACGTATCTGACGCCGTCGTACGCCAACGCCGGTGAGCCGGGGAACAGGGATGCGGTATGCCCGTCGGCGCCGATACCGAGGAGGACGATCGATCGGCTCGATGACAGCGCGAGAGGGACGATCCGTTCCGAGAACGCATCGGCGGACTCTCTCACGGATCCGATTGTGGTGTCGGGAGCGAGAAACGAAACGTCGGTCGGGCCGACGAGGGACTCTCTGACCATCTTCTGGTTCGCATCATCGTGGTCCGGTGGGACCCAGCGCCCGTCGGTCATCCACGCTGTCGTGTCGGACCAGTCGATGGAACGCCCGGCGAGTTCCTCGTAGGTCGAGCGTGGCGTCGAGCCGCCGGCAAGGCCGAGCAGGATTCCACCGTTGGATGTGATCTCGCCTTCGATCATGTCGGCGGCGTACCGTGCCACTGCTGTGGGATCCCTGACCACGATGTACTCCATCATCGCAGCGTACCGTATGGTGAGCCGGCAACAGAGAGATGGAATCCCATGACCGAGACCGTTGATATCGCGACACCGGTGGGTGGTGTCACGGGCATCATCGAGCGCCCTGCCAGCGTTACGGGACCAGCGATCTTGCTTGCGCACGGTGCGGGACTCGGCCAGGAGCACCCCTGGATGGTCTCGGTGAGGACCGCCCTGGCCGGGGCAGGGCACACCGTGATGACGTTCGACTATCTGTACATGGCCCAGGGCCGCAAGGCACCAGACCGGTTGAACAAACTGCTCGATGTGCACGAAGCGGCCGCGGCGACCCTCGCCGAGCGAGAGCGCCCGGTCGTGCTTGCCGGCAAGTCGATGGGGGGCAGGGTCGGTTCCCATCTCGTAGCCGAGGGCCGGTGTGATGCCCGTGGCCTCGTGTATCTCGGCTATCCCCTGGTCGCGATGGGCAAGACCGAGCCGCGCAACATCGACCACCTCACCTCCATCACAGCGCCCCAACTGTTCATATCGGGCACGAGAGATCGCATGGGCCCTCGTGACCTGATAGCAGATGTCGCGGCATCGGCCCCCGATGGCACCACCGAGTTCATCGACACCGGAGACCACTCCCTCGTGCCTCTCAAGAAGACGGGCAAGACCGTCGAGGATTCGATCGCTCAGTCTGTGAGAGCTATCGAACGGTGGATCACCAACTGGGGTTGATCTCAGTTTCGAAGATCCCCCTCTGTCTCGTACCTCGACATCTCCCCCGGAGGCCGGTGGAGAGAAGACCGACCTCAATCTGGCGGAGGGATGTACCTGCCTGAGATGACACGGCCGGCGATCGTGCGTAGTTCCCACACGGAGCCCTTCTTCCACGCCTTGGGTCCGTCCATGGGAACACCTTCGGCGAACAGGTGCCCGATGAGATCTTCGATGACGTCACCGTGGGAACACAGCACAGCGGCCTCCTCCTGGAGTTCGGCGATGAGGCCGACGATCCGATGGGGGTGCGAGCCCTCGACGAGGGCTGCTTCCAATTCGAGTGGTATGCCAAGGCGTTTCGCAAAGGGTTTGACCGTCTCGACGCACCGGACGTAGTTCGAAGATCCGATGCGGGTGATCGGGTGTGCCATGAGGCGGTCTCTGAGCATCCTCATCTGTTTCTTGCCGCGACGATCGAGGGGTCTGCGCCAGTCCTCGGCGTCGGTTTCGGACCGTTTCCCTGCCCAGGCGTGCCGGATGAGGTAGATCGTGCCTGCTGTACGGTCGTGGTACATGTCGTTCGCACGGTCGAGGACCTCGCGGTCGTTGCGATAGGCGAGTTTCTCCAGGGCGTTGTTGTAGGAGACCCACTTGATCCGGTCGACCTCTTTGTTGGGGGTGAACGAACCCCTCTTCACCTCGGTCAGCCACCATCGCACGACCTTCGGATTCCCGTTCTGGGTTAAGTAGCCGACCGACCCGATGAGCCTGGGTTTCTTGCCGACGATGCCCGTTTCCTCCTCGACCTCGCGCAACGCCCCTTCGAGGAAGGTTTCGTTCTTGTCGAGTTTGCCTTTCGGCAGCGACCAGTCGTCGTACCGCGGCCTGTGCACGATGAGGTACTTGGCCGTACCTTTCTTGGAACGGCGCGCGACGACACATCCCGCAGCCCAGATCGACTGCTCGGGTGGTGGCTCGATCGGTGTCCTCGTGCTCACGATTCCCGGTCGCTATCCGCGGTTGCGGTCGAGTTCGATGACCTTGCGAAGCCTTCGCAGATGGCGCTCCTCACCGGAGAACCGGGCACCAAGGTACGCGTCGACGATCTCTGTAGCGGTTGTGACACCGATGACCCTCGCACCGAGGGCGAGCACGTTCATGTCGTCGTGCTCAACCGCCTGGTGAGCGGTGTAGTGGTCGTGCACGACGGCGGACCGCGCTCCTGTGATCTTGTTGGCGGCGATCGATGCGCCTGCCCCCGAACCGCATACGACGATCCCCCGCTCGCCTTCTCCTCCAACCACAGCCCGTGCAACGGCTGCTGCGTAGTCCGGATAGTCGACGGGGTCTGTGCTGTCCGTGCCAACGTCCACGATCGTGTGGCCGGCGGCCGTGAGATGCTCGGCGAGTTCCTGTTTGAGCGGAAAGCCCGCATGATCTGCACCGATGACGATTCGCATGTGAGTCCTGTGGTAGTGGTTCGCTCGGAGCATAAACGGTCGATGCCCATGTGGCGGTCGGTCCACGGTTCACGGTCGATGGCCTACCGTATGTCCCATGCGCAGAGTACTGGTCGGGTTCGTCCTCTTCCTCACCGCTTGTTCCCAGAGCCTCCCTGCCCCCGCCATCGGTCAGACCGAGACGGTGTGTACCGACGCGTTCTGCATCGACGTACCCGAGGGCTGGATCGCTGACATCGGTGAAACGTACGTCTCGTTCAGCCATGTGAGCGACCCAGACAACACGTTCCTCACCGCAGGTTTGATCGATCAGGAAGCGATCGTGACGGCAGCGGGTGGATCGTGGCCCGCCTCGACCCAGGACGTCGTGATGGCCTTCTGGTCGCTGCTCGAGAGCGCAGGCGTCGGGTCGTTCGAGCGCTCCCAGCGGATGATCGGTGGCGCTGTGCGGTCGTGGGGTGACCATGAGACCGGACGCATGTGGCACGTCGTCTACCCCCTCGGCGGCTCCGCAGCGATCGGTGTCGAACTGCGGGCACCCAACGACTCGTGGGAGGCCCAAGCAGACGTGATCTTTTCATCCATCAGGGAGAAGTGACGGCTCGTACGGCCGCGAATCATCAGCCAAACCAGGATCCGGCGTAACCTCCTCTCTATGGATGATGTGATCGTCGTGCGTGGTGGGATTCCGCTCCGTGGCACCGTGGGAGTGCTCGGAGCCAAGAACGCCGTGCTCAAACACATGGTCGCATCACTGCTCGCCCCGGGCCGGCACACGATCACGAACGTCCCGAGCATCGTCGACGTCGAGATCATGGGCAAGGTGATCGAACATATAGGAGCGGTGTGCACGAGAGATGGCACGGTTATGACGATCGACGTGCCGGATGACCCGAACCCTGAAGCACCGCTCGACCTCGTCCGCCAGATGCGTGCATCGATCCTCGTCCTCGGTGCGCTCCTTGCGCGCACTGGCGAGGCACGGGTCGCGCTCCCGGGAGGGGACGACTTCGGTTCGCGCCCGATCGACTTCCATGTCAAGGGCCTCGAGGCCATGGGCGCCACGTTCGACCTCAGACACGGTGTCCTGTACGGATCGGCGCCCGATGGGCTCGTCGGCACCGAGGTCTTCCTCGATTTCCCATCGGTCGGCGCAACGGAGAACCTGATGCTCGCTGGCGTACTCGCCGAGGGAACGACGACGATCGGTAACGCTGCGCGGGAACCGGAACTCACGGATCTTGCCGAGTACCTGATGAAGATGGGTGCCAAGATCGACGGAGCAGGGACGTCGACCCTCGTGATCCACGGCGTCACGCATCTCGAGCCTGCGACCCACCACATCGTTCCCGACAGACTCGAGGCCGGAACCTACCTCGTTGCCGCGGCGATGTCACGAGGTGAGGTGACGGTGACGGGATGCAGGCCGGAGCATCTGAGGATGGAACTCCAGAAGCTCGAAGCAACAGGGTGCATGGTCACGACGACCGAGGATTCGGTCACGGTCCGGGGGCCGGAGCGGCCGGTCGCCGTCGACATTGCGACACTTCCGTACCCGGGGTTCCATACGGACATGCTCCCCCAACTCGTGGCGCTCCTGTCGGTCGCAGAAGGCACGTCCATCGTCACAGAGAACATCTACGCAGGCCGGTTCCGATATCTCGGTGAGTTGAACCGCATGGGCTCAGATGTCCAGCCAGACGGCCAGCACGTCGTGATCCGGGGATCCGACGGACTCTCGGGGTGCGAGGTCGATGGATGCGATATCCGTGCAGCGGCAGCGCTCACGATCGCGGGCCTGCGAGCAGACGGAGAGACGATGATCACGGATGCCTACCACATCGACCGTGGCTACCAGGATTTCGTAGCGAAACTCTCCTCGCTCGGTGCAGACATCACCAGGCTGTGAAGCGGGCGCGGACCTTCGCCGCGGTGCTGGCTCTCGGCCTCCTCGTCATCACGGGCGTCGTTGCTCGCCAACCGGCCCTGGCGCAAGACGATCCTCCAGACCGGGTCGAGACGATCGAACTGGATGCGATCGGAGATTCGCGCATCATCATCGACGGTCGCCCGTACCGCGGCCCGGTCAGCCTCACCTTGTACGACGATGGGATAACGATCACCGAGACCACCTCGATCGAGGGATATCTCGAAGGGATCGCAGAGATGCCGTTCGACTGGGATGTCGAGGCGCTCAAGGCTCAGGCCGTTGCCGCCAGGACGTATCTCGCCAGACGCCTCCTCCCCGGCCGCAGCGGTGACGAGGCGGCGCACGGCTACGACATCTGTGCGACGAACCGGTGCCAGGTCTATCGCGGGTTGCAGCTGATAGAACATGATGGCGGGATCAACTGGAAGGAGGCGGTTGAAGAGACATCGGGTGAGGTGCTCCTGTACGCAGGGAGGCCGATCGAGGCGGTGTACACGTCAATGGTCGGTCCGCGGTCGCGGTCGAACCAGGATGTGTGGGCGAGTTCGGCCATCCCGTATCTGCAGGCCGTCGACTCCCCGGAAGAAGGCATCGTGAAGTTCTTCAACTGGACCGTTGAGGTCACCGCCGAGCAGTTCGTCGAGATCGTGAAAGCGGACGGCATGAGCGTGGGCGGAGACCTGCTCGCCATCACCGTCGACGACCCGCCAGAGGGTGAGGGCAGGACGACGATCACGGTGAAGACACAGGATGGCACGGACTCCATCTTCGCCGCGAACCTCAAGGGTGCGTTCAACCGCCAGGGCGAGAAACTGTTCCCCGGTGTGCTCCCGATCCGTGTGGGTGAGGGGTCACTCCTTCCTGAACCGCTGCTGTCGTACACGTATGAAATCATGTACGAACCCCCCGAAGCCGAAACGGTCGACCCTCTGATCCCGGTTGTGGACCGACCGGCCCAGGGACGCGTCGTCATCAACGGAGAGGGATGGGGGCATGGTGTCGGGATGAGCCAGTGGGGAGCCAAGATCCTCGCAGACTCCGGTTCGACGTACGACGAGATCCTCTCGCACTACTACTCGGGCCTCGAACCAGAGCCCGCACCCGAGTTCGTTCCCGAGACCGTGGTTGTCGGTCTCGAGACCGGCCTCGACTCCGTCGAGTTCAGCGTCGAGGGCCTTGCGAACGTCCTCATCGACGGCGTGTACCGCGGCGTCGCCGTCGGGGGTACATGGACCGCCACCGTTGCCGACGGCGGGATCGTCCTCGTGTCCGATGATCTGTTCACCACAGTCCTTCGTGGACCGACCCACTTCATGATCAGATGAGTCGGGAAGAGTTCTCACTACGACCGTGTTGCTAAAGTGTCAGCCAGTCGGGCTACCCTGAGAGGAGAAAGAGAGATCGTGGACGGCGCTATCGAAGGCAGCATCATCGAAATCGGTTCCGTTATCGCGCGCCCCAAAGACGGCGAAAGCGAGATCGACAGGGATGAGCTCAACACGGTCCTCGAGTACATCCGGCCGGCACTCCAGGCCGACGGCGGCGACCTCGTTCTTGAGGGTGTCGTCGGA
>CAYUJA010000068.1:0-9087 GCA_964444875.1 uncultured Acidimicrobiaceae bacterium
CTGAGATCGTCCATCTACAGACAGGCTTTCGCCTATCCGCTGATCCTCCAAGTACTTCCGTTTGCCTACGCAGCGAGTAGTTCGGGGTCTGTCTCGTGTATGGGGGGCCGTGCGAGGATGTACGAGAGCCAGACAACGGACGCCCCACCCGCGAGGCCGATGATCGCCGTGAGCACGACCATCTGAACGACCGTGATCGTCGCGACGCCGTCAGCGACGGTTCCGAGGATTCCCGCTCCAACCAGCATCACGGTGATGGCGACGGTCGCACCGACTATGGCTCCAACCACCACGACAACGGCGGAAGAGACCGGTTGTGCGTCCGGATCGAGAATCCGTGCAATTCCGTACGTGGCAGCGGCGAGGAGGGTGCCACCACCAAGCCCTGCGATCAGTGTCATCGACCACAGAGCCGATGCCGGGATGGAGAAAACGGGGTCGACCGATCCGGTTTCGATCGATGGATTGAGGTATGAAACGGCTCCGAGTGATCCGACGAACAGCAAGATCGCCACGGCGACAATGAGGCCTGTGACCGCGCCGACAATGGCTGATGTGCTGTAGCTGGGCTTCATGGCGACGATTGTACCCACAAAGCGTTGCTCAGTTTCGACCACACACATCCGGTGCATAGATGCCGATCACGCGATCGTCATCGGCAGTGCCGTCGATCGGCCCCCACAGGAGCAGGTTCCCTGTCGAACCGCCGATGACCTGGTAGATCTCACCGAGTTTCGAATCGGTTGAGAACTCGACCTTCTCCCCTGAGTAGATGCTCTTGAGGTCTGCGATCGTGTCTCCGATCTTGAGGCCACTGAGCGTTTCGAGACTCGCTGCCGGGTTCGTGAGATCTCCGAACTGCAGGTCGGAGCGGTAGCCGTTGAAGATCTCTTTGCCGTCCGGTTTCGCCACGATCGCTGCATATGGCCCGAAGTACACGATGCGTTCGAAATCACCAGCGCACACGCCGAACTGCTCCGTGGAAACCTGCCATCCGGTGTCCTGTGTTGGGGCGCCGAAACTCGCGACGAGTTGCCCGATCGCCGACGCTGCGTCCGCACCGAACTCGATGTTCGGAACGTTGTCCATGGTGACCTTGAACCCGTTCGCCTTCAACTTGAGATCTTCGACGGGGATCGGATCGCCAACGGGCGGGTATGGCTCGGTCCCCGGCGTCGTCGTTGTGGACTGGCCGTCTCGGGTCGTTGTGGTCTGGCCGTCTTCGAGTGTGGTTGTCGTAGATTGGCCATCACCGAGGGTGGTTGTCGTTGCCTCCGGCGCTGCGGTGCCGGAATCGTCAGACCCGAGCACCTGGAATACTGCAACGGACAGAGCAATGAGCAGGAGTCCGATGATCAGGCCCGTGAGCAGCGGTGAGCCCGGAGGTTGTGCTGGTGGCGTCGTTGGCGGCTCCATGGGTGGCAACGGGGCATCTCCGGACAGATCCGTCAGATCGGCGTAGGGATCCGTCCAACCAGGGAGGTTCTCGTATGGGTCCTGTGGGTCGCTCACGCTGTCATCCTGATCGATTGTCGCTTCAGTCTACGGTATCTGGGTCCAACGACGATGACTCTGGTGAGTCGACGTCTTCAATTGGCAGTTGACCTCCGTACTTTGCGATCAGTACCTTATCGAACGATTCGGTTGCGATGAGGATTGACTGGCCGGACTTGGACCTTGCCAATCGCACAGGGATCTCCAGGCGGTTGATCGTCGCGAGGTCGACGTCCCGCAGTCCCCACGCCAGAGCCGCAGCATCGGCGATCCCGAGTTGGTCGTCGAGTACGAACGTGTCTGCGAGGCTGGCAACACGTGCGGTGAGGTCTCCAGGGGAATCGAACTGTTTCAGTTTCTTGAAGAGTTCAAGGATCACATCTTGTTGGTTCTGGTTTCTCGAGAGGTCGCTGGCACCGGGCATGGTCCGCCACCGACCGCCGACCATCTCTTCGGTGTGTCGCGAGCGAACCCACGACAGCGCCTGCGCGCCCGAGGCATTCGTGCATCCGGCGGGAAGGTCGAGTTCCGCCTTCTTGTCCCTGACCGGGTTCTCGAGGCAGATCTCGACTCCTCCGACGCCATCGATGATCTCGGAGAACCCTTCGAAGTCGAATATCGCGAAGTGATCGACCTCGATACCTGTGAAGGTGCCCACCTGGTTGGCGAGAAGCGAGGCCCCGTTGACCCCCCTGGATTCGCATCCATGGATCAGCGCGTTGATCCGACTCTGTCTTCCCGTACACAGGTTGTCGACCCACAGATCTCTCGGCAGAGAGACCATGAAGGGGTCGGCGCTGTTCGTCGGCAGAACGAGATACAAGATCACGTCTGCGGCACCAGAGACCTTGTCGCCACCGATCAAGAGGAAGGTGTCGTACGCTTGCTCTGGTGCAGAGATCTCGGGGATGTTCTCTGCGGCATCGGCTGCATCGGCCGCATCTACGACGTCATCTGGTTCCACCGGTTCTTGAGAAACGACGAGCACGTCCTCGGCTAGGGCCTGGACGGCTTCCTGGTCGAAAGCCTGCGTCTCAACACCGCGCCAGGAACTCCACAGGTTGAGACCTGTCAGGACCGTGTACAGGGTGAGGAGCGTGAGCGTTACGGTGGCTGCTCGCTTGGCACTCGACGCGAGCCAAGACCGCGCGAGTTTCTTAGTGCCGTCTGAACGGTTGCGAACGTAACCCACGACCGGCGCGCCGGCATCGGATAGCTGTGATATCGCGCTGGATACAGCGTCGGGTTGTGCGTTGTCGGCGATCACGAGGATCGTCCCGTCGGCGTGTGTGCCGAAATCCGTTGTGGACTCCGACCACAGAACAGGTGGTACGTCGAGGAGGATCAGGTCTGCACGCTCGGATACGGTGTTGAGCGCCTCGGCCACGAGGAGTCTGGCGATGGCATCGTGGCTCACATATTCGTCGCCGGCTGGCAACATCGGGAACCGCGTGCCGTCATCGAGAGTCCACATCCGCGTTGCTTCTGCCAACGTTGCGTCTCCCGAGGCGACATCGGACAACCCGGGTGAGCTACCGCTCGAGAGGAATCGGCTGAGGCCGTTGGGGGAGGGATCTGCGTCAATCAACATCACGCGCCTGCCTGCACGGGCTGCTGCGATGGCGAGGTTCAAGCTGACGGTCGACGCGCCGTGGCCGGGAGCCGCAGCACTGACCAGAAGGACACGGCCGGTTGTGTGGCCTTCTATCTCGCCGAGAAGACCTGTGTAGCGGTCCGCCGCCTCCGAGTCAGAGAGGGCAGGTGCAGGGCCGGAGTCGTCTGAAGGGATGGAACCCAACAGGGTGTATCCGGTGAGCGCCGACTGCAGGTTCGGCCCGGAGCGGATCTTGGTGAACCCAACCCAGACGGCGCCGGCGAGGATGCCGGAGCCGACCGCTGCGATGATGATGCCAGTGTTCGTGTCGAGCACAGCTACGAGGATCGCAAAGGCGATGAGTCCTATGCTCACCGAGATCACATTCGGGACGTTGAAGATCCGCTGGAATCTCGTTCTTGCTATTGGTTCAGTGTTGTCCTGGGTCATGGGCTTCCCGAAAGGTGCTGGTGTCGCGGTTGCGTCGGAATGTTACGGCGAAAATCCGCTTGATGTGCCTCAAGTGTCAGGGCGACGGATCGCAGGCGCTCGGCGAGTATATGCCTTCGATCAGTCCTGCAAGGTCGGCGCTCGAAATGGGACCCCACAAAAGGAGGTCTCCGCCATCGGTCAGGCGGAAGTAGTCCTTCGATTCGATGACCTCGAACGAGATCGTGAACTGCGTATAGGTGTTGATGAGGTCCTCGACGGTGTCGCCGATCGCGATCCCCGAAAGCGTTTTGAGGCCGATATCTGTGTCGGACCCAAGAGGTTCGTCATATCGATACGACACGAACGTCGCGGCAGCGTCGAATCCATCGAAGATCGCCGTGAGTTGTCCGAACGAGAGTCGGTACGACTCCTCAGGTGGGCACAGTCCGTCAGCGCTGGCCTCAGTTGCCTCGCCGAGGCTCGCTGTCAGCATGCCTGCTACATCGCCGATGGGCATGCCGATGTCGATCGGCCCGATAGCGGAGGCTGTCAGCGTGAGGTCGGCGATGTCGATCGGCGTCCCAATGGCTGGCCAGTCACCTGGCTGTGGGATCGGGACGGTCGTCGTGGTCGTTGTCGGGGCGGTCGTTGTCGTGGGCGCGTTGGTTGTGGTGGACACGGAGACGATCGTCGTGTCGACCGCGGCAACCGTTGTCGTTGTGGTGCTGTTCCCGCCGAAAACGATGAAGGCCAGGACGGCGAGGATGGCCACGCCGATGCCCGCAGGGATGAGCCATGCGGGTCCTCTGCGCCCTTCCTTTTCGGTGGGTTCGGTCCAGGCCTCGAACTCGAACTCGCCTGTGTCATCTCGCCCGAACGCAGGAGGTGGCGGTGCGACGGCACGGATGTCCGTATCTGAGTCTGATGGCGGGCGATCCGCCGTGTCGCTCTGTTCGGCCGCACTGTCAGGTCCGCCGGCACTGGCGGCTGCGGTGCCTACACCTGCGACGCCCGCCCCGGTGCCTTGTGTGTCGTGGGATTCTGCGTCGGCTTGTTCTGTGGCCTCATCCGTCGCTTCGGTATCCGTGCCGCCCGGCCCGCCGTGCGCGGCTGCTGCCACTGCACCTGCGGCTGCAGCCGCGGCAGCGGCAGTCGCGGCGAGACCAGCCGACCCGTTGTCCTCGTCCGGCTCAGCCTCGTCGGGAGACGTGCCACCGGCAGGGGGCACGACGGGTGGAGCGGGAACTGTGGTCCGACCTGCAGGTTCTCGGATCGTCGTGTCGATCCACGGTTTGCCACATGTCGGGCACAGGGTCTCGTCAGCCGGCCTCGGTGTTCCGCAATGGACACAGATGGGAAGGTGGGACGAAGTGGTGTTCATGGGATGCCAGCATACGAACGAACCCTTGATATCCGGTGTATTGATGGGGACATCGGATCTTCGCTCTCCACCATCTAAGCGCGGATCGGGCCTAGCCGGCGGTGATCTCCGGTGCCGCGAGGTCCGAACACGGCCTCACGTTGTCCGCAATAGAGGCGCTCGCGAGTTGTTCGAGCATCGCATCTCTAGCGGCCTGCCACGGTGCATGGAGGGCGCACAGATCGTTCTCCGGGCACGGGATGCCGCGCTGGACGCAGCCCTGGTCTTCGATGCGTCCTTCGATCGACTCGATGACGTCGAGCACGCTGATGTCTTTGAGGTCAACGACGAGGCGGTAGCCCCCGCGCGGACCCGGTGTCGATTTGATCCACCCTGCTTTGACCAGGGGGGCAATGACCTGGGGTAGATAGTGCGTGGTGATCTGGAGTTTCTCTGCCAGGTCCTTGCCGGCGACGAGGTCGTCTTCGGAATCGCCGATACACCGCAACGACTTGAGCGCGAGATCTGATTTCTTCGTCATTTCGAGCCGCATGGAAGTTCCTTACACTATGAGTAGGAAATATACCCTGTCTGGCGAATATACGGTGGCACAATATCGTTTCGTGGTATTCGGCGCCCAGAATCGTCCTCTCGCTTCTCGATGTCAGGTGTCGGCCGTTGGCTGTCGCGCCTTGATATACACGACGATGTTGGCGATGTCCTGGTCTGTGAGGAACGGATTTCCTGCCCTGGGGAACATGGCGACGCCTGTCGTGTTGTCGGGGTCGTCGACTGGTCTCCCTTCAACGATGAGCGCTGCGAGTTCATCGTTGGAGTGTTCCGCGATGAACGCGGATGGCAGGAGGGATCTCCCGAGTCCACTCACACCGCCGAGGTCTGCGCCATGGCATGCCGCGCACACGCTCCGGTACGCCTGTGCGCCCGAGACGGGGTCGCCTGGAGTGACACTCGCCGCCGTATTCACGTTGAGATTGCTGGCGTCGACTGCACCTGCACACGCCGAAACCAGCAGCGCCAGTGTGATGCCCATGACGGCAACTCTTGACGGCTTGCGGTTCACGTGTGGGTGCGGACGAGTCCGGAGGATTCGAAGTCACTGGTGATGTCGCTGATGGTGACGTGTGCCAATTCTGAGATGAGAGCGTCTCGTGCCCGTGTCCATGGTCGATGAAGGGCACAGACATGGCCGTTGGAATGCCGTGGGCCGAGGTGAAGGCAGCCTGTGGTGTCGATAGGACCCTCGACGGCCTCGACGAGATCGAGAAGAGTGATCTTGTCGAGTTCTGCGACGCTCGTGTAACCACCGCGAGGGCCGGAGGTCGATGTGATCCAACCCGAGCGAGTGAGTGGCGCCATGACGTGAGGCAGATAGTGCGTCGTGATGCCAAGACTCTCTGCGAGCGCGGCTCCGTTCACTCGATGCTCCGCGGCTGAATCCACGGCCGTGAGCGCCTGGAATGCGAGGTCGGTTCTCTTCGTGAGTTCAAGCCGCATACATCACACCTCTGCAGAATCCTCAGTTCCTGACTATGCGATTATATCGAATGTGAGCGACCTGCGCGGGGATTTATCACGTTTGGGTTGAATCCGGTGCACCCTGGCGCAAAATACGCACCGGTTCTGGTCAGCTATCTGCGAACTTGATGCCGGTGATCGCCGCGATGCCGGCGAGTCCGAGGTAGACGGAACCCGCGGCGATACGGGTCGTCCGTGCAACGGTGGGGCGTCTGCGGAGCACATCACCGACAGATCCGCCTGCGAGCGCGTACAGCGAGTCCGACACCAATCCGATCGAGACCAGCGTCAGTCCGAGCACGAGCGTCTGCATCGTCGCGTTCGGCGCGTTGACGTCGACGAACTGGGGCAGGAACGCAAGAAAGAAGATGGCGACCTTGGGATTCAGGACGTTGACGAGGACTCCCTGGGCGAAGACGCGGCGCAGAGCGGCCTGTTCTAGCTGTGGTTCGGTGAACGCCGCGTCGTCAGTCATGAGCGTTCTGACGCCGATCCACGCGAGGTACGCGACACCTGCCCATTTCACGGCGGTGTACGCGACGGTGGAGTTTGCCAGGAGAACGGTGAGTCCGGCTACCGCTGCCAGCACGTGCACCGTTGATCCGAGGTTGACGCCGACGGCGGAGACGAGTCCGGCGTTGCGGCCCTGGCTGACGCTCCGTGTCAGGATGTAGACAACAGCCGGGCCGGGTATCACCACGAGAGCGAGTGAGGCGAAGGCGACGACCATGAGCGTCGTGCTGTCTGGCATGTTTCACCTTTTTGCTGTCGTTAACCCGGAGAGTGTGACAAGATTCTAGTGAAGCACCCGGAGAGACCCGATGACAGGTAGAGCCGACAGCGAGTATCCAGACTGGTTGATCCCGGCGATCCTTCTCGCCGTCGGGGGCGTGGTGGCGATTGCCCTGATAGCCATAGTCGCGGTGAGGTCTACATCGACGGCCGAGCCCACCCTGGCAGTGCAGATGGAGGTCTGGACGAGATGCCTGCGATCCGAGGGCGCTCCGGTACCTCTTGTCGAAGCGGTAGGGGACGGCGGATTTCGGGTCACGTTCGATGATGTCGTGATGGATGCCCAGATGGATTCCGACGTGTACAAGGCCGCCTTCGATCAGTGTCTCGATGTTGCACCAGATGGAATCCAGACCCTGGTGGGAGTCGTCGATGGGCTCAAGAGCCTTCCGTTCGGTGGCAGCGACATGGGGTGGCTGGGTTCCCTCCTGTTCGAGCTTGGTGGTTCTCGTATGTTCGGTGATTCCGACATGGGTGAACCGACCCTCGATGAGCTCTGCGCCCAGCTCGATGGTCTCGAGCTCGTGGTGCCCGATGTGGCCGACGAACTGCGGAGTCTGTGCCCTGCTGGCTCTGACGTGTAGGTAGCTTCCGAGATTCCGTACCTTCTGAACGAGAAAGTGGGTTCACAAAACGCATGGCCTGTGTGATATTGGGTTCACGCGTCGGATAGGTGGCTCAGGGAATGTTCTCCAATCGGGCCGCGTGGCTCGTGTTCTATACGACCGACTACTCCTTGGAGGAAGCTGGATGACGACCGGTGCCAAGCCCCGAAAAGCGATCGTCAACAAGGCTCAGCGTGAGCGCCAGGACGCCAAAGAGCGTATGGACCGCGACACGCTTGCCCGATCGCTCAAGGACCGGGATCGTTCCAAGCTGACCGATGACCGCGGCAGGCTCACAACCGACCTCGTCAGCCAGTATCTGACCTCCATCGGCGAGTACGAACTCCTGACCGCAGAGAACGAGGTCGACTACGCCCAGAAGATCGAGGCAGGACAAACCGCACAGGAACGTCTCGCGGCAGGGACCTACTCGACAAAAGCCGAAGAGATCATGTTGAAGCGCCAGGTCCGGCGTGGAGGCGAAGCCAAGGATGCGTTCCTCACGGCGAACCTTCGACTCGTCGTCGCCAATGCCCGCCGGTATGCGAATACGTCCGGTATCGACTTCCTCGACTTGATCCAGGAAGGCAACCTCGGCCTCATCCGCGCCGTCGAGAAGTTCGACTGGCGCAAAGGTTTCAAGTTCTCGACGTACGCGACGTGGTGGATCCGCCAGGCGATCACCCGTGCGATCGCCGACAAGTCCCGCACCGTCCGCATCCCCGTGCATCTGCACGACACACTCGCTGCAGTCCGTGCAGCCCAGGCATCGCTCAAGGCGGAACTCGGAAGAGACCCGAGACCCGAAGAGATCGCCGAAGAGGCAGGTGTCGAGGTCCAGAAGGTCGAACTGGCACTCGCTGTTGCGGACACGGTGTCTCTCGAGCAACCCATTGGGGAGGATGGAGCCCAGCTTGGCGACTTCATCGAAGATGAGGATGCGGCCGACCCTGTCCGCGTGACAGAGGAACTGGACATCGCAAATTCGCTGCGCAAATCGATCGACCGCCTCCCGGTGCGTGAGGGCAGGATCCTCGCACTTCGGTACGGGTTCTACGACGGGATCCCGAGGACGCTCGAGGAGATCGGCGACGAGTTCAACCTCACCCGTGAACGCATCCGCCAGCTCGAGAAGCTCGCCCTGTGCCGGCTGCGTCACCCCAGTTTCGGCATCCGCGAACAAGATCTTATCTAGGAGACTGTTGAACAATCGGGTTTTTGGGTGATCGGAATCCCTGTTTCGGTGGTTGTTGGGATGATTGTTGGTGGTGGTT
>CAYUJA010000069.1:0-9080 GCA_964444875.1 uncultured Acidimicrobiaceae bacterium
GGCACAGGTTTTCGTGGCTGTGCGTTGTCCCTCTGGCTCGCAGGCTCGCCTGTCCTTCACGGCAGGGGGACTGCCCTTCTTGAGAGCAGTCCCCCTTTCAAGGGGGACGGCAGAGGGACGGAGTCCCGATGCAGGGGGATACACCACGCGGCACAGGTTTTCGTGGCTGTGCGTTGTCCCTCTGGCTCGCAGGCTCGCCTGTCCCTCACGGCAGGGGGACTGCTGCAATCAAGGACGCATCGAACAAGAGCCCTGGGGGACGGAAGTCGATGCGATCTGGATATCGCCCCACGACGGTGACGCGAAACGACCCGGCCTCGTGGGAGACCGGGTCGTTTGCTCACTACGTACCTATGTAGCTGGGAGGCAAATCCCTATGCGGTCGCGTCGGCGTCTGCCTTCGCTTCCTCCGAGGCGATCTCTTCACGGATGGCGTCCATGTCGAGAGCTTCGATCTGGTTGATCAGATCTTCGAGAGCATCGCCGGGCAGGGCGCCCGGCTGGGAGAAGACGCCGATCTGATCGCGGAAGGCAACGAGCGTCGGGATCGAGCGGATGCCGAAGTTGGCGGCGACTTCCTGCTCGGCCTCGGTGTCGACCTTCGCAAAGGTGATGTTGGGGTGCTTCTCCGACGCGGTTTCGTAGGTTGGGGCGAACGAACGGCACGGACCGCACCAGCCGGCCCAGAAGTCGATCAGGACGATGTCGTTGTCATCGATCGTGGACTGAAGCGTGTCTTTGGTTACGTTGACTGTGGCCATGAAGTGCGATCTCCAATTGTGTGATGGTTCGAGGGTTCAACGCCCACCGAAAGAAGGTTATTCCCTGTGAGGATACACCCCCGGGGGTATATAACTATTCGACGCAGGCACGGCGAGAAAGGTTCCCGGGCCGTGCGGGGAATCTGCAGATTCCCCACCCCGTCATACACTCCGTATCATGCCTGGTTCAGAGACGATCGTCAGCCTCGAAGGGGTATCGGTGCGCGTCGGTGCGACGCACATTCTGCGCGATGTGACCCTGACTGTGGAACCCGGTGATGCGATCGGGATCTTCGGCGGGAACGGGGCAGGCAAGACGACCCTTCTGCGGCTGATCGCCACACTGATCCGCCCGGCATCCGGGTCGGCATCGGTGTTCGGTGTCGACATGATGGCAGAGGACCGCTACGAGATCCGGCCGCGGATCGGCTACGTCGGCCACCTTCCCGGCCTGTTCCCCGAGATGACGTTGTCGGAGAACCTTGCCTTCGTCGCGTCCGCCATGGGGATCGACCACGCAGAGGTCGACCGCTCCCTGGCAACGGTTGGGCTCGCAGGGGCGTCCGGCCGCAGAGCCGAGGTGTGCAGCCACGGGATGCAACGCAGGGCGGAGTTCGCCAGGGTGCTCATGACACGACCCGAACTCCTGTTGCTCGACGAACCACACTCCGCCCTCGATGCCGACGCCGTCGACCTCGTCGACGCCCTCGTGGCCCGCACCCTCGATTCCGGTGGCGCCGCAGTGCTGGTATCACACGACCAGACCCGTGTGAGGAAGGTCGCGACCGGCTTTCGCGAGATCGCCGGAGGAACGCTGGCATGAGGACGGGTTTCTGGAGTCAGGCAGTCACGATCACACGGCGCGACCTCTTGCGGGAGCGGCGTTCTGGTGAGGTGCTGTGGGTGACGCTTCCGTTCGGTGCGATCGCACTGCTGCTGGTTCCCCTTGCGATCGGCACCGACACGCGAACCCTCAAGAACATCGGGCTCGGTATGTTCTGGGTCATCGTGATGCTTTTCGGGGTGTTGATAGCGATCCGCCAGACCAACACAGAGAACCAACCCCAGCGCGACCTGGTGGCCCTTGTGGGCATCGATCCCGCTGCCGCGTACATCGGCAGGGCGATCGCGAGTTTCGCTCTGCTCGTCGTCTTCGAGGTGGTTCTCCTGGTCGTGACGGTCGCTCTCTACGACGTGCCGCTCATCGGGTGGGTATGGATGCCGTTGGTCATCCTCCTCGTGGCTTTGGGCCTCTCGTTGCTCGGAACTCTGGCTGCCGGAATCGTTTCCACGGGGAGGTCTGCTGCAGCGTTGGTCCCGTTGCTCGTGGCGCCGCTGTCGGTCCCGTTGCTCATCGGGGCAACCCAAACGTTTGAAGCCTTACGCTTCGGTCGTAGTAGCCTTACATGGATACTGATGATGACCATCGTTACGCTGTTACTTGCAGTTGCGGGAGTCCTCTCGGCACGACCACTCCAGGAGTCTGGATGACATCACGAGAGCAGAGAGATCTGAGACCTTCCCCGGTCTGGCCCTGGGTCGTTATGGCGTTTGCAGGACTCGCCACGTTCGTCGCCGCGATGACCGTGCCACCCGATGTCGTGCAGGGCCAGCTGTCACGGATCATGTACATCCATGTGCCATCGGCCTGGCTTGCGTACCTGTCGTTCGGTGTGACCATGCTTGCGTCTGCGATGTACCTGTGGAAGAAGGATCTCCGCTGGGACCGCAGAGCCCATGCATCCGCCGAGATCGGCGTCTTTTTCACCGGGCTCGCGATCATCCTGGGGATGACATGGGCCAAGCCGACCTGGGGAGTCTGGTGGACGTGGGATGCCAGGCTCACCCTCACCGCGATCATGTTCTTCGTGTACCTCGGTTACCTCGCACTCAGACGGACCACCGACGACCTCGACGCACGGGCGAAACGGGCATCGGTGCTCGGTGTGGTCGCCATCATTCAGATCCCGCTGGTCCATTTCTCCGTCATCTGGTGGCGGTCGCTGCATCAGGCCCCGACGATCATCAGGCCGGAGGGCCCCGAGATGGACACGGCGATGATCGTGACGCTTCTTGTCGCCGTCTTGAGTTTCACCGTCATGTACGCAGCGATGATGGTCAAGCGCATCGAACTGGCGCGCCTCGAGGACGACATCCTCGTTGCTGAGCAGACCGACCGGGGACACGCCGCAGGCGACGCGGTGATCGCCCCCGACCTGACCGGAGGTTCGTAATGGATCCATCAGTCGAGTGGAACTGGGTTCTCCTGGCCTACAGCCTGGCCTACGGAGCGCTCGCGGTGTTCACGACGTCGATCGCGTTACGGATCTCAAGAGCCCGACGAAAGCTGGTTGAACACTCATGAGAAGATATGCCCGGTTCCTGGTCCCTGCAGTAGTCGTGATCGGAGTGCTCGGTTTCTTGATGGTCAACCTGAGTTCATCGCTCGTCTACTACAACACACCTGCCGAAGTTCAAGTACGCGAGGCAAGCGACGCCAACCTGCGGTTAGCCGGCCGGGTGGTCCCGGGGTCGGTCGTGGAGCAGGAATCCACCGTTGCCTTCCGGGTCCAAGATTGCGGGACGTCCGTGAACGTGATCCACACCGGTGTTCCCCCACAGCTGTTCCAGGAGGGGATCATGGTCGTCGTTGGAGGCCAGTGGAACGGGGAGTCGTTCGAGTCCGACGAATTGTTCGTGAAACACGACGAGCAATACCGCAGTGATAGTGAGGACTACAACGAGGCTGACCACACCTGCACTGAATCGTGATAGCCCTCGCTGGTTACGGCGCGATCTTCGTCGCCCTCGCTGCGGCGATCGCCCTCACCGTGCAGGGGATCAGGTACTCGCGTAGCGGAGACGCCTCGAAGTTGAGGATGCCGGTGGCCGTACTCCTCGGTGCGGCGACAACGGCGTTCGTCCTGTTGGAGATCGGCATCCTGAGTTCCGATTTCTCGATCGCGTACATCGCAGACAACACATCGACGACCACACCGCTGCTCTTCCTCTTCGCAGCGGCATGGGCAGCGCTCGAAGGATCGATCGTGCTGTGGGGCCTTGTGCTGGCGGTGTTCATCTGGCTCGTGTGGAGACAGGTCGGCGAACAAGATGGCCTCGGCGTTCTCGCCCTCGCCGTGATAGGTGCGATCGCTGTGTTCTGGTTCGGTCTCATGGCAACTGCGGGGAACCCGTTCGCCGTCTGCACACAGGCAGGCTCTGTCGGTTGCAGCGATTCGTCGTGGTGGCCCTTCGTCCAGGCGGTCGCGCCGCTCGATGGGCGTGGCCCGAATCCGCTGCTCCAGAACCACTTCATGATGGCGGTACACCCTCCGCTTCTCTACGTCGGATACGTCGGGTTCACGGTGCCGTTCGGTTTCGCCATTGCGGCCCTGATTCGCCGTGACTTCGGCCGTGCGTGGCTCGACCGGACGCATCGCTGGTCGCTCATTGCCTGGGTGTTCCTCACGGGTGGGATCCTCATCGGCGGCTGGTGGTCCTACGAGGTTCTCGGATGGGGTGGATACTGGGCATGGGACCCCGTAGAGAACGCCTCGTTCCTGCCGTGGCTCACCGCCACAGCGTTCATCCACTCCGCGATCGTGCAGCGCCGCAGGGGGATGCTCCAGGCATGGAACTTCGTGCTCGTGATCGCCACATTCGCCCTCACCATCTTTGGTACGTTCCTCACCAGGTCGGGTGTCATCGCTTCTGTGCACGCGTTCTCCCAATCGGTGGTCGGCCCTGTGCTGCTCGGCCTGCTGGCGGTCATCGTCCTCGGCTCTCTCGGCCTGTTCGTGTGGCGGTCTGCCGAGATCGCCCAGGCGCCTCGCCTGGACTCGCTGTCGTCGCGTGAGGGATACATACTTGCGAACAACCTGCTGCTGACGGTGTTCGCGTTCACGATCTTGTTCGGAACGCTGTACCCGCTCGTCGTCGAGGCCGCGTCTGGTGACGAGGTCGCTGTCGGTCGCCCGTTCTTCGACAAAGCATCGATTCCGATCGCTCTGCTGTTGCTGCTGATCCTTGGGATCGGGTCGATCTCTCCCTGGAGGGTCGCGACCCCGAAGGTGCTGTGGGAGCGACTCCGCCTGGCGACCGTGGTCGGACTGATAACAGGTGCAGCAGCCGTGCTGTCCGGCATCGATTCGAATGCCGTCGTCGTCACCATCGTGCTCGCGTTCTTCGTTCTCACCGCCATCGCTGCCCGGTTCGTCGAAGTCGTCCGTTCACGGCCCGAGTCCCTGTGGAGGTCGTCGGGGAAGGTCCTGCGCAATGAACCAGGGTACTGGGGAGGCCAGATCGCCCATATCGGTATCGCATTGATGGCGCTCGCCATCGCCACGACCGGTGGCCTTGCGGTCCGTGACACCGTTGCGCTCGCCCAGGGCGAGACCGCTGTCGTGGGCGGCTACTGCATTCGGTACGTAGAGCCTGTGTCGAGGGTCGAACCCAACCGCACCGTGTCCGGTGTCACGGTCGAGGTCATGGACGAGTCGTGTTCGCGGGTGATCGACGTGCTCGAGCCGAGGGTCAACAGCTACCCGGGAGCGGTCCAACCGATCGGGACGCCTGCGGTGGCAACGGGTCTGTTCAACGACGTGTATCTGGCGATCGCCGGCGGCTCAGCGGAGCGCATCGAACTCAACGTCTTCGTGTTCCCTCTCCAGTGGTTGCTGTGGGCAGGCGGGTTCATCGTTGTCATCGGTGGCCTGTTCGCGATGGTTCCGAAACCATCCAGGCAACATCGAACGTTAGACATAGTAGAGACGGCCGATACGACGATGGAATCTGGCGCATCTGATGACTGACAAGGCGAAGAACATCATGTTCGGTGCGATCGGTGTTGTCGCGCTGGTCGTCATCGTGGCCGGGTTGGGCCAGACCGACTCGACGCCCCCCACGGATGCCGAACGGGTCGACGTGATCGCCGCCACGATCAAATGTCCGTTCTGTAACGGTGAGTCTCTCAAGGAATCCCAGTCAACGGTGGCCGCTGAGTATCGAGCGATCATCGCACAGCGTGTCGCCGATGGGGCGACGAACGATGAGATCATCGATGAGTTCGCAGCGAACTTCGGGGATTCGTACATTCTCGATACGTCCACCACGGGTTGGTCGCTCGCCCTGTGGGTCGTACCCGTGCTCGCCATCACCGTGGGGGTGTCCGTCGTCACATGGATGTACCGGGCGGGCAGGCAGCGGACGAAGGCCACACTATGAGTGACCAGACGCGTGAGCAGATCGAACTGCTTCGCGAAGAACTCGAGGAGATAGAGTTCCAGGTTGCCGATGGCGACCTCGATGCCGAAACCGCCTCCGGTATCCGTGAGCGGTACACGGCCGAACTCGCCGCACTCGAAGCCTCCGAAGCCGCCTCGGCGCGAAACCGTGCCGATGACGAGGATGGATCCAAAGAGGTGTCGGTCGGCAAGCGTCTCAACGCGCGAGCGCTCGTGGGCATCGGCCTGGTCGTGGGAGCCATGGCTGTCATCGGGTTCTTCGCCGTCCGGTCCCTCAACACACCATCGACCGTCGGGGCAGACGGCATCGTCGGTGACATCGTGCGTGGAGAAGGCCAGATCGATCTCGAGAACATCACGAACGAGGAGATGGAGGCGGTCGTTGCGGACAATCCCGACATCATCCCCATGCGGCTTGCACTTGCCAGACGCTACTTCGAGGCCGGTGAATTCGACAAGGCGCTCGACCACTACTTCGAGATACTCAACCGTGAGCAGAACCCGGAGGCTCTGGCGAACGTCGGGTGGATGACCTACCTGTCTGGGAGGCCGGACATCGCGGCCAGCTATGTCGAGGTTGCTCTCGAACGCCAGCCAGACTATCTGGCGGCTACCTGGTTCCTCGGCAACATATACACGACAATGGGACGGTTCGACGAAGCTGAGTCTCTGATCGCAAAGATCATCGCGTCCAACGAGGTGCCTGCTGACATCAAGGACACGGCACTCGCGCTCCTTGACCAGATCAAGGCGGAGAGATGACCGACCCGGTTTCCGAGACACGAGCGCCGGTCGAGCCTGAACCCAAGCGTGGTGGGAAGATGATGTGGGCAGCTATCGCTGCGACGGTCGGTTTCATGGCGATCGCCATCATCTTCGCTGGTCGTTTCGGTGGCGACCCCACGATCTCGACGTCACCGCTCATCAACAGACCGGCCCCGACCTCTTCGATCGCGTTGATGGATGGTTCAGGTGAGATCTCGACTACGGACTTCGGAGACGACATCCTCGTCGTGAACTACTGGGCGAGCTGGTGCCTTGCCTGCAGGGAGGAACACCCGGCGTTTCTCCAGGCAGCAAGCGACTACAAGGAGCTCGGGGTGACGTTCATAGCTGTCAACTATCAGGACACCTACCCGAACGCCATAGCGTTCCTCGATGAGATGGGGTGGAGCGACGAGACCGTCTACGCCGTAGACCGGGGTTCTGCGACGGCGTTCGAGTGGGGTGTGCTCGGGATCCCAGAGACGTTCTTCGTCGACCGTGACGGGGTCATCGTTGGGAAGGTGTCAGGCCCGTCGAGTTATGCGCTCCTGTCGCGAACGCTCGACCAGATCATCCTGGGCGAGTCCATCGGTGACATCAAGACCGGCGAGGTCGAGAACCGGTAGTGAACTGTCAGTTCACAGCCGACTGACGGATGAGCGTTCACAGTCGGAGAATAGCGAACTGCCTAAGGGGCCGTGCTGATTCGGGATGGTTTGGCACGCGCTCGACGGTGGACCCAGCTCACTGCTGGCCTCTTTGCCCCCTCCGCCTCGCAGGCTCGGCACCTCCCCCAGCAAGCTGGGAGAGGGAAAGAACCGGACTTTTCTCTCCCTCGGGCCTTGGCGGGGGAGATGGGCCGAGGAACGAGGGCCAGAGGGGGCCCTGAGAACGGCGATCCGTCGACGAGCGTCCGCCTATCCGCTTGGCCCCTAAGGCCCACGGTCCAGATATGTGCGGATCGTCGCTGTCGATGCCTGATAGTTCAACAGGGTGTGTTCCGGTCTGAATCCGATGGCCTCATTGATCCCGAGCATCGGCGCGTTCGAGAAGGCGTTCGTTGTCTGGATGTGTGTGGTGTGGGGAGATCTGTCGATCGCTCTGAGGATCGTATCGGCCTTCAACCACTTTCCGAGAGCGTGCCCGCGATGATCTCGATGAACAGCCGTCAGCGTTGTGTACAGGGTCGCGTCGTCAGACCGGCGGGCGACGAGTTCGGAGAATCCGACAACCTCTCGGGAACCCCGGTGACGAATGACCGATGTGATGCGTTCAACGGTGTCTCGCGTTCTCTCGAGTCGTTCTCTCACGGTCTCGGCGGTCTCGACGGTTGGCTCGAAAGGTGCGTCCTCGAGTGGTACGTCCTCTTCGGCGCTCACGAACAAGCGTGCGATCTGCGCATCGAACTCTCGTGGGTAGCTGTCGGTCCAGCAGAGGATCTCGTACCCCGGCGCACGATCCGGGCCGTCCTGCCTCCACCCGCGCAGCGTGTGGAGATCGAGATCAGCTACCGCAACGACGTTGACGTGTTCACGAAGTACGAGCTCGGCTCCGACTGTTCGAGCGAACGCTTCTCCTGCTGGCACCGTGTCGACGACGTCTGCGATGATCATCGTGCGTCCAGTCATCTCAGCGATCTCGAGTCCGTGCCGGAGCAGTGCACGGCCGAGTCCGCGTCTCCGATTGTCGGGTCTGACGAGTATCTCAACGAACTGAAGGTCGGTGTTCGTTCCATCGACCCAGTGCATCGTGAGACCAAGAGCAACGATCTCGCCGGCATCGGTCATGATCCCGAATGTGGTCTCCTCCGTTGTGGGCGTCAGATACCTGGCTCGATATTCATCAACCGTCAGCGGTTGCCTTCGTGGGTACAACTCCTGGAGTCGTTGGTTGTGGAACTGCACCACGATCTCTGCGTCCGAATCGGACGTGAAGGGTGAGAACGAGACGATCTGATACGTCGACATGGCGTTCCGATCATACAGAAATGCAATCGGGGCAATCAGCGAATTACGAGGCTATCCATGAGTCGCTGCGTGGTGTCGGCGATCTCCGCGACGGCCTGGTCGAATGCAACCTGGTTGTGCTCAGCAGGTTTCGTGAAACCCGACACCTTCCGCACGTACTGGCGTGCGGCCTCGACCATCGCCTCGCGGTCGTCGATCGCCTTCCCGTCCCTGAGTCTGTGTATGGATCTGCACATCCACCAAGCATAAGCCGTCGGCCGAAGGCCGTTGGCTGTGAGCTGTTGGCTTCGCGTTATCCCCCTGCATCGGGACTCCGTCCCTCTGCTATCCCCCTTGAAAGGGGG
>CAYUJA010000070.1:0-9033 GCA_964444875.1 uncultured Acidimicrobiaceae bacterium
AGCCAGAACTCGATGGGAGGGACAACGGATCGGTCGGCTCCGAACACGACGAAACCCACGAAAGCGCTCAACATGGCCCCGAGGGCGACTCCGGACAGGATGATCCGCGTCGGGTCGATGGAGTTTCGGCGTACGAGCCGCCGGAGTGCGAACGACGTGGCGACGCCGGCAAGAACTCCACCTGCGATCGCCCCTCGGACGCCCCCTCCCACAGCCCCGATGGCAGCCCCGATGGCAGCACCAGGGCCGATACCGAGGAGCTGTGGGTCGGCCAGGTCGTTCCTCAACAGGCCCTGGAGGACCGCACCGACCAAACCGAGCGTCGCTCCCACGAGGAACCCGAGGAGGACACGTGGCATACGGATGCCCCAGACCACGGCTTCGGACTGCGCCGGGGCATCACCGAATCCCACCTTGGCGAACAGCACAGAGGCCACGTCCGAGACCGGTATGTCTACGGCGCCGAGCGCGAGTGAAGCGAACGCGACACTGAGGGCGACCCCGACGGCGAGCGGCCAGAACCATGCCCTGCGGCGTACGTGAGGGTCGCCGGACTTGAACCAGGCTTCGTCTGTCAATCGGCAAGGTCCGGATAGAGGTCATCCACGAACTCGCTCAGAGCCATCCCGACACGAGGTCCGAGGTTGAAGAAGTACGCCTCGTCGTAGGCAAGGAACGCCCGGTTCCTGCCTGCAGGCGTCTCGGCAACCCCGGGGATCTCGAGGATCGCATCGATGCCTCCGAGGGCTTCAACGCCCGACTCCGGCAGAACGATCACGTCGGGTGCGGCGGCTATCAGTGCTTCGGGTGTCAGAGGGATGGCCCCCTCCCCCGCAGCGGCGCCGACATCGACCGCCCCGGCACCTTCGATCATGGCCTGGGTCGGGATACCTGTCCCGAAGAGGAGAAGGACGGAGGGACCGCGCGTGTACAGGTACGCAACGCGCGGCCGCTCGACAGATTGCATGGCTCGACTCTGTGCGTCGTCGATCTCGGACATGACCTCGTTGGCGAGTTCTTCACCCGCGTCTGGGACACCGAGGATCGCTGCGATCTCGGTGATCTTCTCCTCGACCCCGGAGAGCGTCGTCTGGTACTTCATGATGATGACGGGGACACCAGCGTTGCGGAGTTGTTCGATGGTCTCGGTTGGCTGGATGGATTCGTCACCGAGGACCAGCGTCGGGTCGTATCGGAGCACGGACTCAGCGGCGAGCGCCTGGCCGAAGCCGACATTGGCGCCGGACCGCTTGAGGTCGTTCGCTTCGGGCGGATACGTGGTGGTGATGTCGACGGCTACGACGCTATCGCCCAGGCCGAGCGCGAAGATGGTCTCCGTGATGTCTCCGGTGAGCGAGACGATCCGAGACGTATCCGTCACCGTCGTTTCCACGCCGTCCGCACCGACGAACACTCCCTCTTCGGGAGGCGCAGAGGTTGTCGTTTCCGGTGTCGTCGGTGGAGAGGCCGGCTGCGTCGAATCTGAGGCCTGGTTGGCCGATGTGCATGCGGTGACAACAAGCAGCACACCAACCATCAGGATCGTCAGACGCCAACCACCCGAACGTCTCTGGAACATGGCACTACTCGGTTCTCGCGGCGACGGCGCGCTGGGAGGCGAAGACTGAGATCACGCGATCACCCGAGATCACGCGGAAGCCCGCCCAGATGAACAGAAGTCCGATCAGTTCGGTGACGTACAGGACCTCGACGACGCCCGCTCGGGCGAACGATCCCCCGATACCAGGCAGGATGGCACCCACAGCGATGTAGATGTTGCCGAGTACCCGCGAGGATGCGTCTCCGACCTTCCAGTACTTCCACGCAGACCAGATCGCGCCTCCGACGAGGAACACCAGTGCGTACAGGTTCGCCAGGGGTGAGAACAACCGCACCCACGACCACGCCATCACCTTTCCCGATAGCCGGGTCGGATCTACGAGTTCGCTGACGATCGGTGTCGTCAGGACGAACGCTGAGGCGATGGCGATGTACGTCACGAGAATGGTCGCGATCCTGTCGGCGTTCTTCTTCGACATGACCAGGTACACCGTGCCCGTGGCCAGAGGCGCTCCGCCGAGCAGCGCACCAGAGATGTACCAGGCTCGAAAGACCGGTTCGCTCCAGCCGAAAACGGTGGTCAACGCCTCCGTCAACGTGCCGATGCCGTACATGGCGATGCCGATAGTCCACCACATCAGGTACCTCGCGGAGGGGTTCTGCTTCCACCGCTTGAACAGCGTGATCGTGAACGCGAAAGCAACGACCGTCGAGATGAGCGGCAGGTAATGGGTGGGATTCGGGTCCACACCCGAAACCTGGGCGAGGATTGGACCGATCACGGGCAGCCGACCCGCGCCAACGTCATGATCTCACAGAAGAATTCTCTGCTGATCTGCCACCCGGCGTCTGTCATCACAGCCGTACCTTCGAGATCCGTGTATGCGGGATTTCCTGCGAACAGGAACGAGTAGATGACCCTGGCGTCGCTGCCGTCGATACCGACCTCATCGGCCTGGAGGCCGATACCGCCAACGTCGTCACCAGCGGCTGTGTACTTCACCATGGTCTCCTCGAGGCCATCTGGATCCGTGATGAACGGCGCCTTCTCGTCATAGCTCAAGGCGCTGTCGAAGACTACGACGTATGCCTCAACGATGGCGTCGACCTCTTCATCCTCACCGGGTACGACGGGCGATGTCTCGATCTCGTCCGAAGCCTGCGTCGTGGTGGTGGGTGGCACCGTTGTCGTGGTCGGTGCCTGCGTGGTTGTCGGCGCCACTGTCGTGGTTGTCGGCGCCACTGTCGTCGTTGTCGGCGCCACTGTCGTCGTTGTCGGCGCCACCGTCGTCGTTGTTTCCGGTGCAGCCACTTCCTCACCGGTGCCTATCACCTGGGTGAGGATCAGTCCGGCCACAACAACGAAGGCGATCACAGCGACCACCCAACTCCATCGCTTCATGCTCGACTCCTATGCTTCGAGAGATTCAGGAACCATGTCTATGTAAGTTCTAACAGCGTTTGCATCCGACAGCATGTCGGCTGAGGTGCCGTTGATGGCGTCGATAGCGCAACGCCCGAGTTGCGCCTCCATCATCGTGAGTCACTGGTCGCGTGCGGTGACTTCGAAGCGTCCGGTCGACGCGTCAGCGCGACGAGTCGATGGCTGCCCAGACCTTCGCCGGCGTGAGCGGCATATCGAGATGGCGGACCCCGAACGGGGCGAGGGCATCGATGACGGCATTCACGACCGCGGGAGTAGAACCGATGGTCCCGGCTTCGCCGATGCCCTTTGCCCCGAGGGGGTTCTCGGCGGTGGGGGTTTCGGTGTGATCGACGTCAATGGACGGGAGCGACGTCGCGGTCGTGATGAGATAACTGGCGAGGTTCCCCGTGAGCGGATAGGCATCGTCGTACTGGACCTGCTCGAAGAGTGCCTGCCCGATTCCCTGGGCGACGCCGCCGTGTACCTGCCCATCGACGACCGTGCGATTGAGGATGGCCCCGGCATCGTCGCAGGCGACGTGTCTCAGGATGCGAACCTCGCCGGTCTCGGTGTCCACCTCCACGACCGAGAGGTGTGTGCCGAACGGGAACGTCGCTTCCTTCTGCGCCCACATCTGTTCACCCCTCAAGCCGGGTTCCATGTCGTCTGGGAGGTTCGAGGGTTCGGATGCAACGGCAGCGATCTCTGCGAGCGTCATGGCCGAAGTCGGCACGCCCACGACACCGATTCGCCCATCTTCGAACTGGATGACATCGTCGATCGCAGCCTCGGCGTGGAAAGCGAAGACGGCACGCGCCTTGTCGAGAACCCTCTCGCCGGCGCCGTAGATGGCCGAACCGACGATCTGTAGGGACCGCGATCCCATGGTCCCACCACTGTGCGCGATGGTGTCGGTGTCACCCTGGATGAAGGCGATCTTGTCCGTAGGGATCTTGAGAACCTGTGAGACGACCTGAGGGAACGTGGTCTCATGGCTGTGCCCGTGCGACACCCCTGCCGAGTACACGGTGGCCGTGCCGTCGGGTTCGATCTCGACGGCGCCCCAGTCCTCCCTGCCGGCACCGGCGGTGATCTCCACGTACGAGCTGATGCCGAGTCCGAGTTGAAGCCGTTCGCCAGCTTCGCGACGCCTTGCTTGCTCCCTTCGGACATCCCCATAGCCACCCATCTCGAGGGCAAGGTCGAGGGTCGCTTCGTAGTCCCCGGAGTCGTACCGCTCGCCGAGCACCGTCACATAGGGGAAAGCGTCCTTTGGGATGAAGTTGCGGCGGCGAATCTCCGTGGGGTCCAGATAAAGCTCCGCCGCTATCTGGTCCATCGCCCGTTCCAGGGCCATGGTCGCCTCTGGACGGCCCGCCCCGCGATAGGCGTGCACCGGAGTCGTGTTCGTCACGACCGACCTCCAGTGGAACTCGACCTTGGGGATCACGTAGGGTCCGACCGCCATGCGTCGGGTGAACACCGGTAGATAGGCGCCGAACTGTGGATACGCACCTGCGTCCTGGGTCACACGAAGCGAGATCCCGGTGACCGACCCGTCCCGGGTTGCTCCGACGCGAACCTCGGTCGTCTGTGCCCTGCCGTGGCACATCGCCAGCATGTTCTCCGCACGGGTTTCATGCCATCGCACCGGGCGGCCCAGATCGAGAGCGACAGCTCCACAGATGGCCTGTTCGGGATACAGCGCGATCTTCGCGCCGAATCCTCCCCCGACATCGGGGACCTTCACGTGGATCAACGACGGGTCGAGGCCAAGGACCGCCGCCAGGGCGCGCTGGTGGGCATGGGCTGCCTGGCTGCCGAGCCAAAGATTCAATCCGCCGTCGTCACGCGGTACCGCCAGCGCTCCACTGGTCTCGAGCGGGACCGCGGCGAGACGTTGGTTCACGACGCTGAACTCGACGAGAATCTCTGCGTCGGCGAGCACCCCGTCGACCTCCTCTCCCCGGTCGTAGATCACATTGGTTCCGAGCTCCGGAAAAAGGAGAGGAGCGTCCGGATCGATACCGTCTTGCGGTGTTGCCACGCTCGCCAGAGGCTCGATATCCGCCCAGACGAGGTCCGCTGCGTCTTTGGCTGTCTGCTCGGTGTCCGCAGCAACGACTGCGACGATGTCACCTGCGAACCGGACACGCTCTGAGGCGATCGCCGACCGGCGAGTGACCTCCTCGAGTCCGGGGGCGCCGAGCGGCATCGGCGCCATGTCGAGATCGCCGGCCAGGTAGACCTGCACCACACCGGGCACGCCGAGAGCAGCATCAGTATCGATCTCACCCACCACTCCGTGGGGAACGATCGATCGGACAGGCACCATCCACACGGCCCCATCCACACGGATGTCTGCAAGGAACGTTCCGGTGCCGGTGATGAAACGAGGATCCTCGACGCGCTTCACTGCCGCTCCAAGAGTTGACTCACCATGGTGTGGAGCATAGGGGGAGCGTTCAGGCCGGTGCGGGGCGTCTGATTCCCCTGGCTCGCAAGTTCACAGAACACGCCAGGGCGAATACGAGTAGATTGGAAGCGACAGGCGACACCGAGGGTGAGGAGAGGAATTTGAGACGCTCAATTTCAATGCTGGCAGTACTGGCAATGACGGTCGCACTCGTACCTGCAGCCGCGGCTACGGCGGCAGATCACGGTGGCTGTGGCGATCCATACACACCGATCTACGAGATCCAGGGTGATGGAGGCTCGAGTCCGATCGACGGACAGGTGGTCACCACCGAAGGCGTGGTGACCGTGACCCATCAGGCCAACGCGAACGGGATCCGCGGGTTTTTCATCCAGGATCCGAGGGGTGACAGGAACCCTGCAACATCAGATGGCATCTTCGTCTCCCACGGAGATGCGTGGAGTCCTTCGTTCGTCGTCGCTCCCGGCGACCGCGTGAGGATCCGCGGAACCGTCGACGAACAGTTCGGCGCAAACACGCAGATCGAGTTCCTGGACGAGGCGAGTTTCTGTGGGGAAGGCAAGGTGAAGCCGACCAAGATCGATGCACGCACCTACCGGGCCGACGAGGAACGACTCGAAGGCATGCTGGTGCAGTTCAAGAAGCTGGCCGTGACGGACACCTACAACCTGGCGAAGAACGGTGAGGTCTGGCTCGCCGAAAAGTCGGTCGTGTCACAACCGACCGAGATCTTCGGCGCTGCTGATCCCAGGGCGGCGGATCTCGCTGCAGACAACATGGCCCGCAGCATCCTGGTCGATGACGGGATCCGGTATCCCAACCCACACGACGGCTCGTTCCTCAACAGCAACGGCACCTTGAGACTCGGCGACGAGTTCTCGAAGCTCACCGGCGTAGTGTGGTACGACTTCTTCCAGTACCGGATCGTGCCGAACACCGGGGATGTGACGATCAAGATCCGCAACGAGCGGCCGGACGCCCCATCGGTGGGTGGCAAGCTCGTAGTCGGCTCAGCGAACGTCCTCAACTACTGGACGACGCTTGGTGGACGCGGGGCCGACACTCCAGAGCAGCTCGACGTACAGACGGAGAAGCTGGTAGCCGAACTCCTCGGCATGGGTGCGGACATCCTTGCTCTGCAGGAGATCGAGAACGACCCGACACACACACCGATCCTGACCCTCGTGGCTGCGCTCAATGACGCCATGGGTGAGGACGTGTGGGAGTGGGTCGGGGAACCCGCAGGCGGGTACAACACGTATCCGATCCGCAACGAGATCATCTACCGCTCCGACCGTGTCGAGCCGTACGATGGCATGGGTCCGGTGACGCTGAGTGACCCGTTGTTCGACGTTACGCCCCCTGGACGGAGTGATCCGCTCGGCCGCCGGCCGTTCGCACAGACGTTCGAGGCCAACGGTGAGGTGTTCACGGTGATGGTGAACCATCTCAAGTCGAAGGGATGCTCGGGTGCAGTGGGCGCCGATGAGAACCAGGACGACGGGCAGTCTTGTTTCAACGCAACGCGCACAGCCCAGGCGAGTCTCGTGCTCGGGTTCGTCGACGACATCGTCGCGGACGTTGGAGATCCCGATGTTCTCGTCGTTGGGGACATGAACTCCTACATGGAGGAAGATCCCATCCATATGCTCGAAACGGGACTGAAGAACCTGGTCGAGATGTACGACAAGGACCACTACACGTACAACTTCTTCGCCGGGTTCGCAGCACCGTGGATCGGGCGGGGGTCGCTGGACCATGCGTTCGCAACACGCGGCCTGGCGAAGCAGGTCACGAGGACAGCTATCTGGCACATCAACGCAGACGAGCCGAGGTTCCTCGATTGGTACGACCCGTCGGTCGTTGCGCCGGGTCCCTATCGGGCTTCCGACCATGACCCCGTCATGATCGGTCTCACGCTCCGTTCGCGTCACAACAGCTGACCACGGACGATGTCACATTCGGACGGCGAGTACGCCGTCCGAATGTGACGTCCCGGATGCGAGGGGCCGAACAGTGACGGTTACCATGATCACGGCTCCCGAAGGTGCTCGTCGGCCAGTTCCGAACCCCGGACTGACCGATTGGCCGTGAGCAGCGAGAAGAACTCCAGCGCCCACGCATGGCCGGCGCGGTGCATAGTTCTTGTGGTCGAATAGGCTGCGTCACAATGACGACAGTCCTTCCTTCAGCCCAAGAGGGCTGCTTGCTGCTTGCCGACATCACGGGTTACACCGCATATCTCCAGGGCACTGAACTCGAGCACGCACAGGACGTGCTCGCAGATCTGCTGGAGACGATCATCTCCGGTGTCGAGCCGCCCTTCGAAGTGTCGAAACTCGAGGGCGATGCCGTGTTCGCTCACATGCCGACGGCAGAGATCGACGCCCCGATGCTGTTCGACACGATCGAGGCCACGTACTTCGCGTTTCGGCGCCGCCTGCGCGACGTGGTCAACGGGACGACCTGTGACTGCAAGGCGTGTGTGCTGATACCGACGCTTGATCTGAAGTTCGTCGTGCACAGCGGTGAGTACGTTGTGAGGCGGATTGCCAGAACAGAGGAGTTGACGGGAGCGGATGTCGTGTTGGTGCATCGGCTACTCAAAAGCTCAGCTCGCGATATCGTCGGGAACGACGCGTATCTGGTGCTGACTCGAGCGACCATCGACGCCATCGGCACCGACCCTGACTCACTCGGGTTGGCCAGATACGTCGAACATCTCGATGTTGGCGAGACCGAGGTGTTCGTTGAGAACCTCGAGGAACGTTGGAAAGCTGAAGAGGAACGTACCCACACCACGGTTTCGCCCGAGTCTGCCCATGGCTCGTTCAGTGTGACCCTGCCGGGCACGCCTCGAGAACTGTGGCCGTGGTTCACAGATCCCCGCAAGCAACTCGAGTGGCAGGCAGGGCTTACCGCTATGGACGAGAAGGTCGATGGCCGCCGCGGCGTGGGTTCTGTGAATCACTGTGCCCACGGCGGAAATGTGACCATTCAACAGGTTCTGGACTGGCAACCGTTCACGTCGTTCACGAGACGTGACGAGCCCGAGGGCTGGGATGTGGTGGTCACGATTACAACTACGTTCACGCAACAGGACGCCGAAACGAACGTCACGATGTACTTCGAGTGTGAACCAGCCGAGGCCTGGCCCCAGGTCGAGGCCATCCGTCCTGTACTCGAACAATCCCACCAACAACTCGTCGCGATTCTGGATGAACCAACGGCGTCTGAGTGAGATCGGGGCGCATAGCCACGACGTCGGATGTGGGTGGTCGATCCTTTTGTGACTCCTCTCCGCAGCGATCTCGGTGATGTCGTTCTACGACCAGACGACGTCCGGGCTCGGAACCTCGCGACCCAGACGCAGCCCAACCAGTACACACGACGAATCGAGTTCGATGGGAGGTAACAAGAACCCCCTCACGAAGCAGGGGTCTCAGCAGCACGCCCGGAAGGACTCGAACCCCCAACCTTCTGATCCGTAGATCTCCAAGCCGTGTCCACAGGCGTCCACAGCCGTCCACACAGCTCTGAACGACAGGCTTCCATGTCCACAGCCGTCCACACCCGTGCAGGGCGGTTGGCTCCCAGATTGGCTCCCAAG
>CAYUJA010000071.1:0-3457 GCA_964444875.1 uncultured Acidimicrobiaceae bacterium
CCAACGACGCGGCACACCTCGCCGACCGTTTCAAACTGCTGTCGGATCCCGGCCGGATCGCCATCCTCTCCGCACTTGCCACCGTCGGCGAAATGAGCGTGTGTGACCTCGCGGCTGCGATCGGGGCGACGGAATCGGGGACGAGCCACCAATTGAGACATCTGCGTCTCGGGGGCCTCGTGCGGTCCACCAAACGCGGGCGGAGCGTCTACTACGACCTCGACGACGACCATGTGAACCAGTTGCTCGACATCACAGCCCAGCACTACCTCGAAGACCACCGAGAGACATCATGAGCGGAGACCACTCACACGGCATATCGGCCAGGGCAGGTTCGCGCTACCGCTCGAGGCTCATGGTCGTTTTCGCCCTCGTCGTGATATTCATGGTCGTCGAGGCTGTGGCAGCGTTCATATCAGGGTCCCTGGCGCTGCTCGCCGACGCCGGCCACATGGCGACGGACGCTATCGGCATCGGCATGGCTCTCGCGGCGATCATCGCTGCCGACAATCTCAAGGACAAACCTCAGCGCACGTACGGCGTCTACCGCCTCGAGGTGCTCGCGGCACTCGCCAACGCCTTCCTCCTGTTCGCCGTTGCGATCTACGTCATCTACGAGGCGATCCGCAGGCTCACCGGTGAACCGGCGGACGTGCTCAGCGGCCCGATGTTGATCGTTGCGGTGGCAGGCCTCATAGTGAACATCATCTCGTGGTTCATCCTGCGAGAGGGTGCCAAGGAGAGCATCAACATCGAGGGGGCGTTCCTCGAGGTCTTCGCCGACCTCCTGGGTTCGGTCGCCGTCATCATCGCGGCGGGCATCATCTGGACCACCGGATGGGGATGGGTCGATGCGATCTTCGGTATCGGGATCGGGATCTTCATCCTCCCGAGGGCATGGAGACTCGGCCGCAAGGCCCTGCGCATCCTGGTCGAGTCGGCACCGCAGTCGGTCGACGTGACCGAGGTCGACCAACGCCTTCGGGCCATCCCCGGCGTCACAGACGTTCACGACCTCCATGTGTGGACCCTGACGTCGGACATGGATGCGGCCTCGGCGCACCTGATGACCGAAGAAGACGTCGACCCGCACCCGGTGCTCGATGCGGCCAAAGCGATGCTGGTGAACGACTACGGCATCGACCATGTGACCTTCCAGGTCGAACCGCTGTCACACTCAGGCTGCGACGACGTCACCTGGTAACACACACCTGAGGACTCTGGCGTAGATCCCGATACGATTTCGTCCGCTTTCCACGCCAGAGTCCTCGTTCGTGCTTTGTGCGATACTGGCCCAGCGAACCGAGGCCGAGCGCGGGACCCGTCTCGGCTGCATGCAACACGTCTCATCATCGTCACAAGGGAGCACCGAGTGAACTCCATCGACCCTACGACCGGAGAGGTCATCGCAACGTATACCGAGACCACGCCAGAAGAGGTCGCACACCACCTCGCAACAGCCAAACGAGTCCAGCAGGAATGGGCCGGGACCGACCTGAGCGTCCGCAGGGAACACATGCTGGCGCTTGCAGACATCCTCGAGGCCCGGGCAGGCGAACTCGGCGAGCTCATGGCACGCGAGATGGGCAAGCCGCTGGCCCAGGGTCGCGCTGAAGCCGAGAAATGTGCATGGGTGTGCCGGTACTACGCCGACGAAGCTGCGGTGATCCTCGCGGACGAACACATCGAAGCGGGGCGCACCAAGAGTTACGTGGCGTACAGACCTCTCGGGGTGGTGCTTGCGGTGATGCCGTGGAACTTCCCCTTGTGGCAGGTTCTCCGCTTCGCCGCGCCGGCGATGATGGCAGGCAACGGGGGCATCCTCAAACACGCGTCGAACGTCACGGGATGTGCCATTGCGATCGACGAGATGATCGTCGAGGCAGGGTTCCCTGACGGGCTCTTCCGGACGCTGGTGATCCCGTCGTCGAGGGTGGCGTCGATCATCGAGGACGATGCCATCGTGGCCGTCACCCTGACCGGTTCGGACATCGCGGGGAGGGCAGTCGCCTCTAAAGCGGGCCAGGAACTGAAGAAAACGGTGCTCGAACTCGGAGGGTCAGACGCCTACCTGATCCTCGACGATGCAGACATCGACCTCGCCGTCACGGCGTGCAGCACAGGCAGGCTCCTCAACGGGGGCCAGTCCTGCATCGCAGCGAAGCGCTTCATCGTTCACGAGGCCGTTGCGGACGAGTTCACATCCAAGCTGGTCGAAGCCATGGAGAGCTACCAGATGGGCAACCCGCTCGATCCAGATACGCAGATCGGGCCGATGGCGCGCATCGACCTACGCGATGAACTCCACGACCAGGTTGTGCGTTCGGTCGCTGCGGGCGCCACGCTCGTCACGGGCGGCGTCGTACCCGATGGGCCTGGTGCCTTCTACCCGCCCACCGTGCTCACCGGTGTCACGAAGGGAATGGCCGTGTACTCCGAGGAGACGTTCGGCCCGGTGGCGACGATCGTCACCGTCTCCGACGAGGAGGAAGCGATCGCCGTGGCCAACGACTCGGTGTTCGGACTCGCCGGTGCGGTGTTCACACGCGACATCGAGCGCGGTGAGCGAATCGCACGGGACCGGATCGAGTCTGGGTCGTGTTTCGTCAACGCCTTCGCGGCGTCTGATCCCAGACTCCCGTTCGGCGGCATCAAGACCTCCGGCTACGGGCGGGAACTCTCCCACGTCGGAATGCGCGAGTTCTGCAACATGAAGACCGTGGTGGTCAACTAGCAGGTCGCTTCGAGCGCGCCCATGACGGGTTCCTTCGTGACATCGCCCTCTGGATAGAACTCACCGGCACCGGTGACGGTGCTGCCGTTGAGTTCCAGCACGACCTCACTCCCAAAGAAGGTGCTCGCATCCCAGAGCGAATCGTAGGTCGTGCTGTCGAAGATGCTGATCGACGCCGCCCCGTTGAGGCTATCGGAGCCGAACTGCGTCACGTCGAGGTTGTTCGGGTCATCGAACGACACGACCGTGAACAGGATCGTCTGACCCGCGGCCTCCTGCGGTTCGAGCGCACACAAGATCGAGAAAGCGAAGGTTTCCCCGTTCTCCAGGGTGACGACGGCAGTCGCATCACCCGCGGGCGGGGATGTCTCTCCACCGCCGGGAGCGGTCGTAGCGGGTGATTCACTGCCTGACGATGAACATGCGCTTGCGACGAGCATCAGACCCACCAGCAGAGCGAACAGTTTCCGTCTCATGCTCTTCCCCCTCGGTCGACAACGGGTCTCATCACACGATAGTCAGATAGAGCGCACGGGGCTGATTGTGTGCCTCACCGACCCGGTGTCGTGCTACGTTGTACGTACTTCGTACTACTGCCTGCAGTCTCCCCGGTTCCAGCCGACCCCGCTCATTTCCGAAGTGCCCGTTATCTCTGTGAATCGAGACGCTATCTCTGTGAATCGAGACGCTATCTCTGTGAATCGAGACGCTATCTCTGTGAAT
>CAYUJA010000071.1:3557-8882 GCA_964444875.1 uncultured Acidimicrobiaceae bacterium
AACGGGCAGAGCGCAGGTCAGGCGCCTTGTTCGATCCTCAGATAGTCGATGATGCTCTGGATCTGGCCGTCGGTGAACACCTTGCCGAAGGCAGGCATCTCGCCAGGCCCCGTGCGGATGATGTCTTCGATGACCGCGTCGGTCTCCTGTGCGACAAGGGACCCTGCACCGATCTCCGGACCGATGTTGCCGGCCAGATCCGTGCCGTGGCAGTAACTGCACGCCATGGTGTAGAGCTGATCACCGGTGAGGTCCGAGTCGGCGAGCGGCGTGAACCACAGCGGGTAGTCAGGCGCCGTCTCCTCGAAGGAACGCAGATATGCAACCGTGGCCGTGATCTGCTGTTGCGTGAGTGTCCCACCGAAGTCGGCGGAATACGCCACCATCAGGGACCCGGGAACTCCCGTCGAGATCAGCTGATGCATCTGCTGATCAGACACGGCGCTCAGGAACTGCTCTGAATTGAGAGCCGGACCGATCGCCCCGGTCGCCTCGCCACCGTGACACTGGGCACAGCTCGCGTTGAAGATCTCCTCACCCTGCGTGGCGAGTTCCTCGCTGTGGGCAGCCTGTGCGTCGGCGAGTTTCGCCGGCTGGAGCACCCGGTAGACGGGGAACGCCAGCACGAAGAGGAACAGGAACACGGCGCCCCACGCCATCCAGCGATTCGTCGACCGTGCCAACTCAGGATCTTCGCTGTGGTACTCCATCACTCACCTCCTTCAAGACATGGCGGGCCGGGAGGCTCGTCGATGCTCTCGGGCCCTGGTGGCGCACCGTTGGTGATGTTTCCCGTGTCGATGACGATCGCACCGTCGATGGTCTCGATGGCGAAACGGTCCATGCCTCGAGGAGACGGGCCGGCCCGATACTCGCCGAGCCTGTTGAACCGAGACCCGTGGCACGGACATTCGAACTCCCCTGCGGACTCACACCAGGGAACCCTGCAGCCAAGGTGCGGGCACCTCCACCACAGGGCAACGACCTCGTCGCCGTTCTTCGTGAGATATCCCTGCGCTTCGGACACCGTTTCGACGCCGTCCGCCGGTACATCTTCTGGTGCCCCGTCTCTGACCGTGCCTCCGAAGCCGGACGGACTTGCCGGTTGGAGGATGTCCCACGAGGTCCATGCGCCGGCAACCGCCACGAGGCCGAAGCCCCACTTCCATATCTTCGAGAGGAACTTACGTCGTTCGATGATCTCTTTCATAGTTCACCGTGCCATTCGACCCAGGGCCACACCCATTGCCAGTCAGGTCCCCTGAACGCGAACCCGATCACCGTGAAGAGGACCCAGGCGCCCAGGAAGAGCGAGAACGTCCATACGGCAACCTTGCGGAACTGGACCTTGCGTGCAGGGTTGCGATCTATGTAGGGAAGAGCGATGAGCCCGCCAACGAGGAGCGTCGGAAGCAGAACTCCGGCGATCATCGGGTGGAGGAGGCTCAGCAGTTCCTGGAGGCCCACGAAGTACCACGGGGCCTTCTCCGGGTTCGGCGTGACGACCGGGTTGGCGATCTCTTTGAGCGGTGCGTCGAAGAGCAAGGCGACGACGAGGACGAGCAGCAGGATCGCCAGTGCTGCAACGGCGTGGCGGACCAGGAGGTGCGGCCACACGAACACGAGCTTCTGGCGAGCCGGTACCTTCTCGTCACCGACCGCCGGCTTGCCTGGCACGACGCCAAGGACCCGTTGGCCCTGGACGATCTGAGGATCATCAGCCATCGAGATCACCTCCTGTGTCGAGAGTTGAATCCTTCCGCCAACGCCACAGGTGGATGACGATGGCCATAACGAGAACCGTCGGTAGCAGGGCTACGTGGAGCACGTAGAAACGCAGCAGCGTGGCCGAACTCACCTGGGGGCCACCGAGCAACAGCTGGGACACCTGTTCTCCGATGAACGGGACGTATGCAGCCAGTGACGTGCCAACCGTGATCGCCCAGTACGCCAGCTGGTCCCACGGAAGCAGGTAACCGGTGAACGACATGAAGAACGTCAACAGCAACAGCACGACCCCGACAACCCAGTTGAACTCCCGTGGCGGCTTGTAGGCGCCCCGGTAGAAGACCTTCGCCATGTGCGCCATCACAGCAAGCACCATCAAGTGAGCGGACCACCTGTGGACGTTCCTGGTGAACTGGCCGAAGGGAACCGAGGTCTCGAGGAACTGGATGTTGCCGTATGCGTTCGTTGGGGATGGAACGTAGAAGAACATCAGGTAGATGCCTGACACGATGAGCGATACGAACAGCGTGAGGCTGATCACGCCGAGGTACCACGAGTACTTGAACCCGATCTCCTCCTCGCGCACCTTCACCGGGTAGAGATGCAGGAAGAAGTTCGACCAGTGGCCCTCCGCCCGTTCTCGTGGTGTGTTGCGAGCGGGAACACGGAAGACGGACTTTCCGACCGTCGTATCTTTGACCCGCTCCATGAGCGACGGCTTCATGCCAATCCTCCGATCGTCAGGGGAATACCTTGGGGGACGCCGACACCGCTCCACATCCCCATCGAGAGCGCTTTGGGCGGACACCGTTCGATGCACAGAGCGCACCGGATGCACAACTCCTCATCGAGCAGCAGCGCGGTGCCCCCTGGCAAGCTGCCCACCTGCTCAGAGGGGACCAAAGAGATGATGTTGACCGGGCACACATCGGCACACAGCGCACACAGCACACATGCATCGACATCGAGTTGGATGTCGAGGAAGCACCGCAAGCACCGGGCCGCCTCGGCTCTCGCTTCGTCCTCAGAGAACCCGAGTTCGACCTCCTGAAGCCCGATTCGGCGGTCGGTCGGCAGCGACGGGATCGCGATGCGTC
This sequence comes from uncultured Acidimicrobiaceae bacterium, assembly GCA_964444875.1. Lineage (GTDB taxonomy): Bacteria > Actinomycetota > Acidimicrobiia > Spongiisociales > UBA5794 > JAMBLL01. Next base: position 6,383 of record CAYUJA010000071.1, read on the forward strand.
CCTGTTCGTCGTAACGATCCATCATGCGGTGGAAGTCCTCGACGATCGTCATCTTGCCTGTACGGCGTTGCGCTGTTGCGTCGGCCGGCGAGAGCGTTGCGTGGATCGACGACGCTGCACTTCTGCCTTCAGCGATCGCCGTGATCAACAGACGCGGCCCGAACGCGGCATCACCACCGGCCCACACGTCTGGGAGCGATGTCCGGAACGTTTCGGGGTCTGTCGCGATCGTGCGGCGAGGAGATACCTCAGGGCCGTGCTCTCCAAGCGCCTCGAGATCGACCGCCTGTCCGATCGCGAGAATCACCGTGTCGGCTTCGTACTCTGCCACGTCGTCTTCATCGAACTGGGGCGAGAACCGTCCTTCTTCGTCGAAGACGCTGGCGACACCCACGGTCCGCAGACCTGCGACCTTTCCCTGGTCGTCTGTGACGATCTCCTGTGGACCGCGGCGTCCGAAGATGCGGATGTTCTCCTCTTCGGCCTCGACGATCTCGAACTCCTGGGCAGGCATCTCTTCTCGTGACTCGAGCGAGACGATCGTCACATCCGTGGCCCCTGCACGCAAGGCGCTGCGTGCGGCGTCGAGGGGGTGTGACACCTCCGACGGGTGTGCTTCCCATGTTTCGACGCCGTCGTCTGCCTGATCTCCATACGCTGCCGCTCGTAGCGCCGTTCGTGCAGCGTCCATGGCAACGTTGCCTCCACCGATCACGACCACTTTCTCGCCGATGTCGACCTGGAACCCCTGGTTGATGTTGAGGAGGAACTCGACCGCACGGAACACGCCGTCGGCATCGTGGCCAGGGATGTTGAGATCGCGGCCCAACATCGCCCCGATACCCAGGAACACGGCGTCGTTGCTCTCGCGCAATTCGTCGAGCGATACATCCTCGCCAAGTCGCACACCGAGGTGGACGTCGAGACCAAGGTCGACGATGCCCTGGATCTCGGAATCGATGAGGTCTCTGGGAAGCCGGTACTCTGGGATACCGAGAACCATCATCCCGCCGAGGCGGTTCGTCGCCTCGTACAGCGAAACGTCGTACCCCTGCAGGAGCAGGTCGTGAGCGCACGCCAGGCTCGCAGGCCCGCCACCGACGACGGCGACGGACTTGCCCTTGTACGAAGCGCTGCGGGAATCGACCGTCGCCCAGAGGCTGTTCCTGCCGGCCTCCGGGCCGTACTTCTCCGTGACGAATCGTTTGAGGGCGCGAATGGCGATCGGCTCATCGATGTTGCCACGACGGCATGCATCTTCACATGGTGCTGCGCACACCCGCCCACACACCGACGCGAAGGGATTGGGCAGGCGGGCGGTCAGATACGCGAACCGGTCATCACCGTCGGCAATGGCAGCGACGTACGCCCCTGCATTGGTGTGCACGGGGCACGCAGCCAGGCAGGGGATGTTGAAATCGTAGAACCCCAACTCCGACGAGGACATGTCAGATCAGCTCTCGATCCTGTGCCCAACGCAGCGCAACGATCCCTGCGACGAAGAACGCCCCCCACAACCCTGCAACGATCCCGTCGGCGACGTTGCGCGGTGCACTCGTCAGCAGAGGAGACCGTATGAGATACGACGGAAGCCAGGCGGTGAAGACGGCGAAATAGAGGAAGATCGTGACGGCGCTCAGAGCTGCCCGACCCTGTGATATCCGGTCACGACTCATCGAACTGACCTCCTCGGTGGATCCTTTGATCCGTATCCCTTAGTAGCATAGTCTTGAACTACACGACTAAAGTAGCATGGTGGCAGAAGCAAGCGAAACGGGATTCACAGTGAACGATCCTCGGAGTTCAGAGACGCCGGCACGACACACAGATCGGCGCCTGTGTGGCAGGCCCACATGCACCAGGACAAGGAGATGCTGGGCGTGAAACGATTCCTCATCATCGTCACGATGTTCTCGGCGATGCTCATCGCCTCGGTATCTACAGCCCTCGCACAAACGACAGATCAGGGTGCCGAGATCTACAACCAGTCGTGTTCACGGTGCCACAAGGCAGACGGTCTCGGCGAGCCAGGCAGGTTCCCGCCGCTTGCAGGGAACCCTGATACGGGCGACAAGACATGGGTTGTCGACGTTGTCACCAACGGCCTCGACGGCAAGGTCATCATGGGCGAAACGTACGACCGCAAGATGCCGGCGTTCGGCGACAAGCTCACCCCTTCAGAGATCGACCAGGTCGCAGACTATGTCGTGGTGCTCTCGGGGGGTGGCGTAACGGCGCCTCCACCGACGACCCCGCCGTTGGCCGCTGGAAACGCTGTGGTCGGTGAGGACATCTTCGCCGGCTCGACGCTGTTGTCCGGCGGAGGGACCGCCTGCATTGCATGCCACTCGGCAGGATCGTACAACCGCCTCGGCGGCCCGGGGTTGGCGATCGACCTCAATACGATCATCGCCGATTTCGGAACGGACGGGTTCATCGCCGCGATCACCGACCCGGTCGTCAACCCGATGATCGCCGTCTTTGGGAACCACCCGATCAC
>CAYUJA010000072.1:0-8757 GCA_964444875.1 uncultured Acidimicrobiaceae bacterium
TCGGCCACCTTCTCGAGGAGCTGATCCATCGTGATGGCGGCACTGGCAACAGCTGCCACCGCGGCCACAGGTGCTGCCGGCGCGGGCTCAGCTTCCGGTGGTGCTGCCGGTTCTGCTGGTGGAGGTGTCTCGTCGAGCGCATCAGTAGACGCCGATGCTGCTGCAGCCGCTTTGAGCTCGTCGAGGTCGACACCTGCCCAATCGGCGAGAACCGTGTCGAGGGGCGCACCTGAATGTGTCGCACGCGCCTGGGCAGACGACAGGATCAGCCTGGGGGGCATGCGCTTGGCGTCGGCGGCGAGCTGGACGAGATAGTCCGTTGTGATCACTGTCGGCGCCGGCGCCGATGAGCTGGACTCGACAGAATCGGGGGCCACGACATCAGCCGGCGCAGGCTCCGCGGGGGAGGGTTCGTCCGGTGCCGCCTCGCCTGCCCACTCTCTCAGGACCGCCTCGAGCGTTGTGCCCGTCTTATCTGCTTTCGCCTGGGCGGAGCGCTCAACGAGCGAAGCGGGCATGCCTCGTTGTTCGGCAACCTGTTGTAGAAGTTCGTCCATTGCCCTACCTCAGGGTCTCGATGTAGCTGACAAGTGCGTCGATCTGTGCGTCAGAGAGATACGAATACGACGGCATGACCGACCAGGGCCGTGTCGCCCGCGGATCTTTGAGACGGGCCTTGAGCGCATCGGCAGAGAACCCTTCCCTGGTTGCGACGTGGAAGAGGTCCGGCCCGATCCTGACGGTGCCCAACAGCACGGGGTTCTCAGCGGCGTAATCGCCGGCCAGCGACACGGGCCCGAGGCCGACATCCGTTGCAACCGGTCGTACCGCCTGTGAGTGGCACTGGGCACATCCCTGGGATGCGTAGATGTCGCGTCCCGCGAACTGCGCCGTTCCCTGCTCGTATGTGCGGTAGGTATCGGCAAGGATCGAAGCCTCTTCACCCGAGCTATCGACCATCGGCAGCACGAGGGTGAACACGGCAGCCGCGATCCACACGGTTGTCACCCCACGAACAAGTTTCTTCCACGTGAGGTACTTCGGATCGCCGGCGAACTCGACGTCATAGGTGGCGGCGTGATCCGGAACATCGAGCTCCTCGTCGCCTGTTGCTCCGATCCGTACCAGGAACACGATCTGGGCGGCAGCGAACAAGGCGATACCCGCCGTTGCAGCCCAGATGAAGGGCAGCATCGTGTTGGCCGTGACCTCCCAGCCGGGCCCCCAGTTCGGGAACTTCTGGCTCGTCGGCCCCGCAGCCCAAGAGAACCCTGTGGCAACTCCGCCGGCGAGCGTACCTGCAGCGATCAGGACCAACCCGAGCGTCGATGCGGAGAAGTGGAACGAAATGCCTGGCCGCTCTCCTCTCACCAGTACCTTGTGGGCAGCGAAGATCGCGAAGCTGGCTCCACCGAGGACGATGATCACGTCCAGTCCGGTGACCCAACTCGTGAACTGGACGATGCCACTCGAAGCGGGATAGGTACCAAGGAAACTCACCGCGGTTGCGCTTGCCAGTGCCAGCCCTGCGATGGTCGCGTACCGAAGTGCCGAGCGGTTTGCGATCTGCCCAACGGATCCCCGGATCATCAATCCGATGTCCGCTGTGATCGCAAGCACTGGAACGAACGATGCGATGGCGAACGCTACGGCGATCGTCTCGAGCCAGTTCGGTGCAGCTGAATAGATCAGCCCTGCGCCGCTCATGAAGGCCCCCACGAGGATGAGCGACCAGAACCCGAGTGCTGCGAGTGGCCGTGTCTCTTCACTGTCGGTGCCGCTGATCCGACCCAACACGAAGTAGATGAGTCCGACCGATGCGGTGACGATGAACAGGGTCGTGCCGGCACCGACGAAGGAGCCGGCTAGGACGCCGGCGAAACCAGCAGGGATCGGTATCAGCCCGACGATCAACGTCAGTGTGAGCAGGATCGGTGCAGCGACGAGGTACCAGCCCGCTGTTCCCAGAGTGTCGCGCTTCACCTTGGCAGTGGCCGACAGCGACAGAGCCGCCAGCAGGACGCCGACAGCCACGATCGCCCGGGCCCACAGTGGTGACTCCTGGCCCGAGATTCCGCTCGTCAGCCCGAGTGTGATGGCGATCGCCCCCGACACAGCTCCGATCGCGATCAGGAGCACAGAGGCGAGGGCGAGGATCTTGCGCTTGACCGGTCCGCCGGTGAGTGTCGTCAGAGCGAAATAGGACAGACCGACGAGGCCGATGACCGCCCATCCGTTGGTGAGGATGACCCTGCTTGCAGGAGCGAGCCTGCCGTATGTCAGAACCTCGATACCTGCGAGCATGTCGGGCACCACGAGTTGGAATGCGGCGACCGTGGCGCCGATGAGCCCGACAACGAGAAGGATCGCGGCTACGAGGGCGTGTAGGCGTGCAGTGCCAGGGCCACTGTCGTTCGCATCTGTCTGCTGAGCTTCGTCAGATGAAGTTTCGGCCGTCACGCTGGCGGCGTCCTCCTGGTGCGAGTCTTTTTCCACCCACGATGGTGGGGCGAGCGAAACTCTAGCCGGACGGCGAGCGACATTCCTCATCTGGAGATAAGTTTCTGTCGAACATGGACTACTTGGCTCGCGAGCCTTGCCATACTGTCGGGCGTCAGACTTGAATATCGCAGACGACTCGGGCGGCGTACACTGCTCGTCATGCAGAGGGGAAGAACGTGAACGGACGCAGGCACACTGTTATCGGTGTAGGCCTCATACTGCTCGGAATCGCCGTCACGATCGGCGCGAGTATCGGTGTTCACATGGCAGGATCTCCTGAGTTCAATGAGTTCGGCCAGCAGATATTCCCCGGGGTTCCCCGTGGCTGGCAGGCCGTCCTGGTAGCCCAACTCGTGGCCGTCGGCGGTGCCATGATTGCAATGGCCGGGGCTGCGTACGGGTTCATCTGGCAGCGACCCCTGACATGGGCGCGAGCGATGCTGGGTGCGTTGCTGTTCGTGGGGTTGATGTTCATCCTGTTCGCGGTCATCCCAAACGAGTTCCTCACACTCACCCAGGCGACACTCGAGTGGACCCCTCGCAAGATCCTGGTCACCGTCCCTCCGGTTCTCGTGCTCAACAACGAGCTCGCCGTCTCGTATGCGGTCGCCAAAGACATGATCGCTGCCGGGTACGTGACGACCTTGCTGATCGTCCTTCCCATGATCATGTTCAAATGGCAGGAGCAGGCCAAGAAGCCACCTGTGGCCAAACCTACGCCCGTCTCTGACTACGGCAGGCCGCTGCGGATGGATCTCTGATGGCGAAAGAAGTATGGCTCGAGACACCGCCGATCAGGGACGACTACCAGCTTGCCCTGGTCGACACCTCATACATGACGGCGGCGGTCAAGCCGAAACAGTTCATCCACATCAACGAGGCTGAGTGCATCCTGTGCGCCGGGTGCGTCGACATATGCCCGTGGAAGTGCATCTACTTCTTGTCTCCCGAGATCGTGACGGAAGCGTTCGGTGTCGAGGATCCGAACGACAAAGAGGAGAACGGAGCGATATTCGTGATCGACGACACCGAGTGCACCCGGTGCAAGCTGTGTGTCGATCGTTGCCCGACGAACGTGATCACGATCGGCAAGTTCGGCGGATCGATCGCTGAGCAGTCCGACGAGTTCGTATCTGCCCCGTGGGAGTACGACTCGGGGACCAGAGACACGAAGAGCGGCGTGGCGTACGGTGTGCGTTGGTAGGAAACGAGGAGACCTAGTTGGCTGACGGGAGCGGAAAGACAGGCGTCAAGGGCGCTGTTTCGGGCATGGGCAACCATGTCCGAAACTCACAGGTGTGGAACTCCATCTTCCGCCCTGGCTCGCCGATGCGTGCCGACTCGGGTGACTCGCCGCGCAACCGGGCCTATGTCGTGATGAACAACGTGCTCTATCACCTCCACCCCGTGAAGGTGAAACGCCACGGCGTGCGGCTGTCGTACACGCTGTGCCTTGGCGGGCTGAGTTTCTTCCTCTTCATCCTGTTGACGGTGACCGGGATCTTCTTGATGTTCTACTACAGGCCGACCTCTCCTCAGGCCTACTTCGACATCCAGGCACTTGCAACAGACGTGGCGTTCGGCCAGTTGGTTCGCAACATGCACCGCTGGGGCGCCCACATCATGGTTCTCACCGTGTTCCTGCACATGAGCCGTGTGTTCTATCACGGCGCCTACAAACCACCACGCGAGTTCAACTGGATCGTCGGCGTCATCTTGTTGTTCCTCACCCTTCTCCTGTCGTTCACCGGCTACCTGCTCCCCTGGGACCAGCTTGCACTGTGGGCGGTGACCGTTGGTACGAACATGGCTGGTTACACACCCGTGTTCGGCGGTCAGGTGACGTTCGCGTTGATCGGTGGCGTACAGATCACCGCGGACACCTTGTTGCGGTGGTACGTCCTTCACGTTTTGTTCCTTCCGTTCATCATCACCATCTTCATGGCGGTACACTTCTGGCGGGTCCGCAAAGATGGCGGCATCTCAGGACCCCTGTAAGGAGACGACATGGCCCAACTTCCAGACCATCTCCTCAAGCGGGCAGCTGAGGCCAGGGCGAAAGCCGAGGGTCGGCCCGTTGATGACGTTCTCGCCGAGATGAAAGGCGAGTCCGCTCCCGCGCCCGCTGCGGCTGTCGCCGCGACCCCTTCTCCTACGGCTCCGGCTGCCGGCACAGGACCCGGCAGGGACCTCGATGCAGAGTCTGCCCAATACGGTGTTCCCAAGCCACTGCTCGAACGGGCGATGTTCGCCAGGGCACGCAAAGACGGTACCCCGGTACCCGCCATGGCAGGCGCCGCCGTCCCCAGCCAGGCTGCCGCTGCCCCAGCGCCGGTTGCATCCGGCCCTGCGCCTGTCGCCGTACCATCTGGCCCACCGCCTGGTGTGCGGACCCAGCGGCTCCTCACCGTCGTCAAGGCGGGGGCGATCCAGGGCACGACGAAAGAACCAGCGGACAAGGTGAACGTGTGGCCGCACCTGCTCGCCATCGAGTTCGTGGCGCTTCTCGCCATGTCTGCCTTCCTGTTCCTGCTCTCTGCGTTCATGGATGCGCCGTTGCTCGAGTTCGCGAACTTCAATGAGCAACCGAACCCATCGAAGGCACCGTGGTACTTCCTCGGCCTTCAGGAACTCCTCGCCTATTTCGACCCACAGGTCGCAGGTGTCATCATCCCTGGATTCGGCCTTGCGGCGCTGGCGTTCATCCCCTACGTGGATAGGAACCCATCGGTGCGTCCTTCGAACCGCAAACTGGCGATCTCCATCTTCACCGTCTTCTTCATGGCCGCTGCGGTACTGACCATCTTCGGTTCGTTCTTCCGTGGCCCCGGCTTCAACTTCGTCTTCCCGTGGAGTGACGGGATCTTCTTCGACGACCTACTGGCGATCCTCGAGTGAGGCAACTATGAACCCAACAACCATCTTCGTTCTCGTCCTGGTTCTCGCAGCTTTGGTCGCTGTTGTTGGCATTGTGCTCGTCGCTCGTGGACGTCTGGATTCCGATGGGGTCGCCAGCGCCGATCAACTCGATCGCAAAGCCAAGAAGGCAGACAAGGCACGCCGCGCCGCCAAGGCCGGCATGGTGGCCTCTGCAGCGGGAGGGTCTGACACCGATTCAGGCACCGCTACAGCGGTAGCCGTCGTCGAACCACCTGCTGAGTACAGCAAAGATGCAGCCAAGATCGAGGTGTCTGCCGTTGAATACGGTGTGACGCGGCGCAAGTTCTTCAACAGGGCGATCGGTGCCGTGTTCGGGTTGTTCATGCTTCAGTTCGCCCTCGCGGGCCTCGCGTTCTTCTGGCCGAAGCTCAAAGGCGGTTTCGGCACGACGTTCAAGGCCGGCGATTTCGCGACCCTCAAGGCTGAGGTCATCCAGGGAGGAACCATCGTGCCCAAGGCGATCCCTGCAGCCCAGGCGTGGATCGTGCCGTTCGACATGAACCTCCTTGCGGGATCACAGTACGAAGAGGTGCCGTTCGTCGTTACCGGCGGCGAGGACGATGGCGTCGGTTTGATGGCTCTGTGGCACCGCTGTGTCCACCTCGGCTGCCGTGTGCCGGAGTGCATCCCATCCCAGGGTTTCGAGTGCCCGTGCCACGGATCGAAGTACAACGCACACGGGGAGTACTCTGCCGGTCCAGCACCCCGAAACCTCGACCGTTTCTCGGTCAGTATCAACGGTGCAGGCGAACTCGTGATCGACACAGGCACGATCGTCCAGACCCCGAGAGCCAAGGAGTTCACGATTCCGTATCCTCAAGGTCCGTTCTGCGTTGGGTGATGCTCTAGTGTTCTCGGTTCCCACCATTCTCGCGACTGTTGCAGAGTCCAACGTCGGCCCGGCCGGTCCCGGTCTCGGCATCGGTGCTATCGCACTTCTTGTCGTCGTCATCGTCATCCTGACATGGATGGGGTACCTCGTCATCAACTCGCGCCGGTCTGCCAAAGCGGCAGGCGAATCCCCACCACCGAACCTGTCACCGCCGGCATCCGACGATGAACTCGAGAACCGCAAACTCACCAGGGTGCTGCGTTCGGCCCTGTTCGGAAGCGCCCTGCTTGCGATCGCGCTTCCCTGGTACGCGATCAACGAACCCGGCCGCCAGGAAACCGCTGCCGAAGCGATCCACGAAGAGGGCGTCATAGCGGGAGAAGACTTCTTCAGCGTCGAACGGTTCGCGTGTGCCCAGTGCCACGGCCCCATCGGCGGAGGCGGCGCAGCACCGTTCACAGAGGCCCGCTCAGGCGTGGACGTCGCGTGGGCTGTTCCTTCGCTCGACGACGTCCTCTACCGCTACTCCGAAGAAGAGATCAAGTTCTGGATGACCTTCGGCCGTGCGGGCACGCCCATGCCTGCCAACGGACTCGAAGGTGGCGGCGCGATGACCATTCAAGAGATCGATGAAACGGTTCTGTACCTGCAATCGATCCAGCTATCCCAGGAGGACGCTTTCGCCAAGACCGAGGGAGCAGTCGAGCGTGCCCTCGGTGCCATCGAGGGCGGTGAGGCACAGGCGAAGTCCTTGATCAATCGCCAACAATCCGACATCGACGCCGTCAGGGCTGCGAGCAACGAACTCGCCGTGACCGGGTCGTTCGCTGAAGACATCAAGGATCTCTTCTCTGCCCCCGGCACATGTACACCAGAGTCGAGCGTCCTGGTGGGCGTTGTCTGTGACGACCCCGGTGTTGACACCGACCGCGACGGACTCACGGACGAGGCCGAACAGCAGCTGACGTCCATCGCTGCGACATCGATGGAAACGATCGTCGTGGTCATCAGCCTGCCTGCAGACGCCGACGGTGTGGTTACGTACGAGACCGTTCCGAACGAGACATACGACGTTCGCTTCGACCCGTTCCTCGCATTCACGAACAACGATCCAGCCACGAACGCTCCTGCGCCGGATCTCGAGATGGCCCAGAAACTGCTCGGCAACCTCGACACAGACCTCCTCCTCATCGGTGTGACCGCAGAACGTGAGGACCAGTTCATCGAAGGCCTCGACAGCGGGATGGACTTCCTCGTCCAGGCGCTGGCAGACCGTGCGTGGGAGGTCGACTTCGATGCTGTTGCGGCGGCCATGGGTGTGTCCGTTGAAGATGCCGAGCGAGGTGTTGGCCTGTTCAACGCGTACTGCGCACGGTGCCACACCGGAGGCTTCTCCGCCGGGCCGACGTTCGAGCAGGGTGCGGGTTCGGGTGCATGGGGTCCGTCCCTGCGCGATGGGCGGGCGGACTCTCAGTTCCCCGACATCGAGGATCAGATCGCCTTCGTGATGTCTGGCACCGACAACGCTGTCAAGTACGGCATCAACGGTCTTGGATCTGGACGCATGCCAGGCTTCGGCCAGGTGCTGTCAGCATCAGACATCGAACTGATCGTCAAGTACGAGCGGTCGCTGTGATGCAACGCTCCAACGACACCAAGCGACGGTTCGCTTCCGATGAGTCTGGACTCTCGAAGCTCGAGTGGGTCGGCCTCCTGGCGTTCATCGGCTCGCTGCTCTTCATGGTGTCACCGATCCGTGCGTTCATCGTCAACACCATCGGCATCATGTTCGGCCAGGTCGATGAGGCAACAGGCGAGATCAACGACTTCTCCACCGCCATGCGTGGTTTCGCCATCGTCGGCGGTGCCATCATCGTGTTCATCGGCTCTGGCTGGCTCCTGTTGTGGACGAATCTGGGTAGCCGCCTGGCGTTCCTCCTGACGGGTGCAGCTACGTTCGGATGGTTGACCATCAACGGCATCCTCTTCGTCGTGTACGCACCGAGGGGTATCCGTCCTAACGACCTCGAGGGACTCAACGCCCTCCAGGTCCGCATCCCGGCTCTTGCGATGTCGCTCGGGTCGTTCGTCTTGTTCTTGATGTTCACCGTGGCGCTCTCACGCTACGAATCGGAACACGCAGAAGCCTGAGGCGTTTTCCGTTCTCCGTTTTCTGAAGACGGGAGAGCACAGAGCGGGGCTGCTTGTCTCTTGTCTGTGTTCTGATTTCTAGCGGATCTCCGTTTTCCGTTTTCCGACCGCAGGCGTAGCAGCAACGCAGACCGGGTTCTTTCTCTCCCTTGGACGCAGTCCGGGGGAGATGGGCCGAGGAACGAGGGCCAGAGAGGGTTCTTTCTGGCTGACGGCTGAGTACCTAACGTGTGTCAAGTGGTTCATGAGCGAAGTGGTGCCACGAGCAACGGGTCCACGGCTACCTCACCAACATTCTCCTAGCCGAACACGAGCCCGTTCATTTCCGAAGT
>CAYUJA010000073.1:0-8639 GCA_964444875.1 uncultured Acidimicrobiaceae bacterium
GGAGTGCTCATGGTTGTGCCTCTCACGACGACCAGACGTGGGCTTCCCTCTCATATCGAGATCGAACCTGGGGTCTCAGGTCTCGAATCGATCAGCTATGCAAAGTGCGAGGATCTCAAGTCGATCTCAGTGGAGCGCCTCGTTCGCCGCGAGGGTGCGGCGGAATCGGAAGTCCTGTTCGAGATCGGGCGGGTGTTGAGATTCCTCCTCGATCTCTAGATGCGTAGAGCCGTATCGTTGGCTTGGCCCCGCTGATCCGGTTGACCGCCTTCGTGAAGCCGGGTGCCCGAACGGTGGGGAGGGACATCGATGCGTCCTACGATTCGGCGATGCCTGACAACCCGAGTCCGTCGAACGCAGCAGCCACCGTTGTGGTGGCGAGGAGCATTGTCCCAGGGCGTGAGGATGAGTTCCGGGGATGGGACCAGCGCATCCGTGAGGCGTCGTCCGAGTTCCCGGGATTCCTCGCCTCGGAGGTGCAACCCCCGAACCTGTCGCACCCGGGCGAGTGGGTGACCGTGTACTCGTTCGGCACGGCTCCCGAACTGGAGGGCTGGCTCAGGTCGGATGAGCGTGCAACGCTCATGGAGGAAGTCGGTCCGCTGATCGACGGGCCGGTGAAGGAACAACGGATAGCGGGCCTTCGCAGTGGTGCCGAACCAGTAACCCTGGTGCTGTCCCAGCGCATCGCTCCTCGTGATCGGGAGGAGTTCGTTGCACTGCATGCCGACGCTGTCGATCGACTCCTGGAGTTCCCTGGTTTCCTCGGTTCCGAGCTGCTGCCTCCGGTCGAAGGAGTACAGGACGACCTGGTCATCGTCGCGTCCTTTGCGTCGCGAGCCGATCTCGATCGGTGGTTGGAGTCGGATTCCCGGAGCGAGTGGCTCGACCTGATCGACGGACTCGTCGAAGGCGAGCGGACGCTGAACGTCGTGGGCGGCTTCGGAGGGTGGTTCTCCGGTCAACCCTCGCAACCTCAGGGCCCGAAGCGGTGGAAGCAGGCCATAGCGGTCTTCATCGCCCTGTTCCCGACCGTGCTGCTCATCACCTTCATCCGCGGCGCCATCGCCCCGAACATGAACGTGGTGGCGGCCATCTTCGTCGGGAACGTCGTCAGCATCCTCATCCTGACCTACCTGCTCATGCCACCTGTGACCCGGCTACTCGGCGGATGGTTGAGCCGCTGAGTCGTCCAGGTCCGGGCAGAGGAGAGCGGTCGCGATCTCTGCGGTCTCGGCCGAGACGATGCGGATCGCGTATCCCGAGTGGACGACGACGTGGTCGCCGACCCGTGCATCAGGGACCATCACGAGATTCACTGTGAGTTCCCTGTCCGGGAACACGATGTCCCCAGGGATCATGGCGGGGGATGGCTCACCTATCGAGGCGATGCGACCCGGAACGGCGATGCACACGGTCAATCGCCTCCAGCAACGATCGACACGAGCCGAACCTCGAGTGCGTCCGGTGCGTCGTTGTGGATCGACTTCGTGATAGCGAGTTCCGCTCCGTCGGCAACGGTGCCGGTCGACATCATCGAGAGGTGCCGTGCGAGTCCGTCGGGTGTGACGTGGCTCAGGGCCCCTATCTCGATGCGGATCTCACTCACGTGGTCCACACCGTTTGCGGCAGCCACGCGGTCGATCTCGGTGAGGATGTCGGTGACCAGGCGCGACTCATGCATCTTGCAATTCCCTTGCGAGTTGTTCCACCGCTGCGGCGACCGGGGCCGACATCGTAGCGCCGTGCTCCATCGTCTCGGCCTCGATTCCGTACACGACCAGCGAGCGGGGGAGCCGGTCGAGTTGCCTGGCGAGTTCGACGACCGCCCCAGGGCCGAAGGCGTGGGTCGAGGCGAAGGCGCCCGGCGGGAGCCGTGCGGCGATCCCATCGATGCGCACGACCGTGCCCGGTTCAGCCCCCGACTTCATCGCGTCGACGATCACGACATCGTCCTCATCTCCCCACATGTCGATCAAGGCGAGCGAGCCTGCGGTAAGCCGCGAAACTTCCCAGGAGGTGACCCTGCCCGCTACCTCCCATCCTGCCGCATCATCCCCGCGGTCCGGGTTGCCGATCCCGATGAGTCGTCTCGTCATGTATCACCAACCCGCTCGACGGTGAGGTCCAGGAAGTGGGTGGCACACGAGATGCACGGGTCGTAGTTGCGGATGGCCTGCTCCAGTTGCCAGGTGAGCGTCTCATCGTCGAGGTGTGTGCGGCCCGTGATGTACTCGCGCAGGTCCTCCTCGATCGATCGCTGGTTCTGGGACGTCGGTGGGACGATCTGTGCGTCGGCGATCAGGCCGTTCTCATCGATCTCGTATCGGTGGTAGAGCAGTCCGCGTGGAGCCTCGCTCGCTCCATGACCGGTGACAGAACGTGGTTCCACGCTGACGGACGGCGGGTCGGGTGGCTCGTAGGACTCGATGATCTCGAGCGACGTCTCGCACGCATGGACGATCTCGACAGCGCGTACGATAATGCTCTTGAACGGGTTCGTGACGCCGGGGACCAGACCGACCTTGCCTGCGGCCGCACGGGCCCTCGGTGACAGTTGCTCGCCGTTGAGCGCGAACCTCGCCATCGGGCCGACGTAGTACGAGCCGCCGCCCTTGATGTTGGCGTGGAGGGCGTTCGACCACTCGACGTGGGTCTCTTCGAAGTGGTCGGGCCACTGCGTCGGGTCGATGTCGAGGCCGCCGCTCGAGATGATGCGGCCGTCGGTGATGGCGTACTCGTCCGGGTGATGCAGCGCGACGAACTCGTAGTCTCGATCGAAGCCTGGGAAGTCGAATCCCGCAACGAGCGCGACGGTCGCTTCGGCTGTTTCGAGCGCCCATGCGAGTTCGTCGACGAGCGACCGCAGTTCACGCTTCGTCGGCGACCGGTAGAAGCCGCCGACGCGCACGTTGATGGGGTGGATCTCCCTGCCGCCGACCATCGTCATGATCGTGTTCCCGATCTTCTTGAGTCGGAGCGCGTTCGTAACGGCCTCGGGCAGGTCGGCGGCCATCTCGATCGCGCTCGGGTACCCGAGGAAGTCAGGGGCGTGGAGCATGTAGACGTGGAGCGTGTGGCTCTCGATCCACTCTCCGAAGTACAGGAGGCGGCGCAGTTCTCTGATCTGGCCGCCGACGAACACGCCTGCCGCGTTCTCCATGGCGTTGACCGAACTTGTCTGATACGCCACAGGGCAGATGCCACAGATCCGTGCCGTGATATCCGGTGCCTCGGCGAAATGCCGCTCCCGCAGGAACGCCTCGTAGAAGCGAGGCGGTTCGAAGATGTTGAACTGCAGGTCGGTGACCTCGTCTCCGTCGATCTTGAGGTACATCGCCCCTTCGCCCTCAACTCGGGCGAGATAGTCGACGGCGATCTCCCTGCGTTCATCCGGCATAGGCGTCACTCGCCTCTCTGAACTCTGGTGCGTACGCGTTGAAGGTCCGCAGCGCACGCACGAGGAAGGCGTCGTCGACACCGAGGGCATGCCACGCGTCTCGCAACGAGTCGATGTTCGGCGACTCGGCAGGCCCGAAGCATCCGTAGCACCCCCGGTTGTATGCCGGACAGATCGCACCACAGCCCGCCTGGGTGATCGGTCCCATACACGGCGTTGCGTGGGCGATCATCACGCACGCTGTTCCTCGAAGCTTGCATTCAACGCACACGCTGTGCGTCGGCGTTGCAGGCTTGCGGCCGTTGATGAACGCGTCGATCACCTCGATGAGTTGCGTCTTCGATACGGGGCACCCCCTGAGTTCGAAGTCGACCTCGACATGGTCCGAGATCGGCGTGGATGTCTCGAGTGAGTTGATGAACTCTGGATGGGCGTACACGATCGAGATGAACTCGTCGACATCCGCCCAGTTCTTGAGCGCCTGGACACCGCCTGCCGTAGCGCACGCACCGATCGTGACCAGTGTCTCGGACATCGCCCTGATCTCGTGGATCCGTGCGGCGTCGTGGCTGTTCGTGACGGATCCTTCGACGAGGGACAGATCGTACGGGCCGGGTTCCATCGCCCGCGACGCCTCA
Organism: uncultured Acidimicrobiaceae bacterium; assembly: GCA_964444875.1. GTDB lineage: Bacteria > Actinomycetota > Acidimicrobiia > Spongiisociales > UBA5794 > JAMBLL01. Next base: position 4,039 of record CAYUJA010000073.1, read on the forward strand.
GGAAAGTACGCGATGTCGACCGCTGCGGCGATCGTGAGGAGTTCGTCCTCACAGTCGAGGAGGGTCAACTGACATCCATCACATGATGCGAACTTCCACACGGCGAGGCGTAGTTTGGATGAGGGTCCGATCATTCCGCTCCGATCCCGAGTCGATAGGCGACGTCCTTGTAAGGGAACACGGGGCCTTGCGTGCAGATGAAATCAGATCCGAACTGGCAATGTCCGCACAACCCGATCCCGCACTTCATGTTCCGCTCGATGCTGACGTAGATGTTCTCGGGAGCCACACCCCTGTCCTCGAGCGTTCGCGCCACGATACGCATCATCACCTCAGGCCCACAGATCACGGCGACTGTCTCGGTCGTCTCACATCTGAGGCGTTGCAGGAGTGGCGTCACGACGCCGATGTCTCCTCGCCAACCTTCTTCGCCGCGGTCGACGGTGACCTGCACGTTCATGCCGGCCCCATCGGCCCACTGGTTCAATTCGTCGCGGTACAGCAGGTCGGAGGGAGTCCGAGAGCCGTACGCGAGGCCGAGGCAGAAATGTTGCTGTCTGTGGGCGAGTGCGCGCAGTATCACGGGGCGCACCGGTGCCAGGCCGATGCCGCCTGCGATGATGAGCAGGTCCTTGCCCTCCGCTGTGGGCCAGCCGGTTCCGTACGGGCCTCTGACACCCGCGACGTCTCCTGGTTCGAGCGCGCAGATGGCATTGGTGACCGCGCCCACCGCTCGAACCGTATGGACGAGCATGCCAGGGGTGTCCGGGTTGCCGGAGATCGAGATCGGCACTTCGCCGACTCCGAAGGCGTAGATCATGGTGAACTGCCCAGGCACGAAGGACATCGCAGGGCCGCCGTCTGCAGCTTCGAATCCGAGGGTCACCGTGTCGAGCGTTTCGTGTCTCTTGGAGATGACCCTGAACGGACGCGGGAGCATGGACTCTGTCGCTCGTGTTTCGGGGGATGGCATCACGAGCGGTTCCACGTCACTCTCTCCCGTAGAGGTCGAGTAGCTGGATGCGGGCGTGGTGGAGACGTTCCGAGGCCACGCGTGCAATGATCTCCCACATCAGACGATCGAGATCCGGGTCCAACTCGCACGCCGCGCGCATGCTCGCGGCATCGAAGACGGCGAGCTTCGTTTCGACCATCGCCTTTGCGGTCCACATCCACCGGTGGGGGGACAGCCGCCAGCTCAACCCGAGGAGATCGCCGGTTCCGAGTGTTTGCACAGTCGTAGCAGGCGTGGCCGGCCGGGCAACCTCGAGAGCGATGATGCCCTGTGCGATGATGAAGAACCTCCTGGCTTCGTCGTTCTCCTTGAAAAGGCGTTCGTCGGGAGCGAGGACGAGTTCTCTGGACAGCGACTCGAAAAGATCGAACCGCGGGTCGTCGAGTCTGGAGAGAAGGTCGCTAGAGGCACGAAGATCATCGAGATTCATGGCACTGTCACCTTTGATTGTTCATGGAGTTCGGCGATCTCAGCGGTGATGTCGATACCGACAGGGCACCAGGTGATGCATCGGCCACAGCCGACACATCCAGAGGTCCCGAATTGGTCGTACCAGTACGCCAGCTTGTGCATCATCCACTGCCGGTACCGTGAACTGGTGGAGGAGCGCACAGGGTGGCCATGGAGGTTCGTGAAGTCGAGGCTGAAACATGAATCCCAACTGCGGGTGCGTGCAGCGGTGCCTTCGAGGTCGGTCACATCTTCGACGGTTGAACAGAAACAGGTCGGGCATACCAGTGTGCAGTTGGCACAACTCAAACAGCGCTCGGCGATCGAGTCCCAGATGGGGTGTTCGAGATTGTTCATGAGTAACTCGTAGGCATCGTCCGCAGGGAAGGAGCGGCCCATCTGCCCTCTGGTGTTGTCGGCGACCGCTTCGATTCGTTCGAGGTGCGATGCGGTCGCCTGGTGGGTATCGAGGGCCTCGATCACGTCCTCGCCGGCACCGGTTCCGGCCTCGAGCGCGAACTCGTGCCGGTCTCCGTCGAGGAGTTCCGTTACGACGATGTCATAGCCCGTCGAGCATCTGGGCCCGGTCCCCATCGAGTCGCAGAAACACGTCGGGGCGGCGACCGAACAGTTGACACCCACCACGAACGACCGTTTCCGCGCCTGGGCGTAGAACGGGTCGGTGACCGCATCTCCCATGAACACGCGGTCCTGGATTCCCATCGCTGCGATCTCGCATGCCCGTACGCCGATGAACGCATACCGTGGAGGATCGACTGGTTCGGCGGCGAACGCGAGTCCTGTGTCGATGTGGGTGATCGTCAACAGGGTCTGTTTGGGTGGAAACAGGTAGGTCTTGAGCGTTCTCGGGCCGACGGTGAAGCCGAAGTACGCGTCGTCGTCTCGTTCGACGAGTCTGTACGTGCCTGCTTCGGCGGCCTCTGTCCACCCAATCGGGAGGTCACCCGTATCCCCGATCTCGTCGTAGACGATCACCCCCTCGTGAACTGTCGGGCCGATCACCGTGTACCCGAGGTCTGCGAGGAGCGGGATCAACGCATCGAAACGGGATGTATCGACGATGCTCGCAGACATCACACTCCGTTCCAGCGTGGGCGCCGAACACCGCAGTTGACCGCCCGGTACCGCTCTGTATAATTCCTGAACATCAGTCTAAGCTATTTCCGAGGTGATGTGAATGCTGGATCTGAGATCCCGTACGGATGCAGTCGGGAGCCACCGCCTGGCGATGGTCGCTGCGGGTGCGGGTGTCGTTGCCATCGCCGGATACTCCCAAGCGCAGGAACATTCGAGACCACCCCGCACGGAACCATGACGTCAGGTCCGGACCTCTTCAGCAGGTACGCCTTTCCTCCGAACGTGCTCGGGTACTGCGGCCCTTCAGATGCCGGGCTCACGGAGGGCCTGGCCGGGACGGAAGCCCGCAGGGAACTGGCACACATCATCGAGCAGTTCGAGGGAGCGTGGCCGTACCTGGAGCTGATCGGTGGACTTTCCGGACTCGATCCGCTCGATACGCGTGTCGTCGAGGCGTACTGGATCGGGAACGACCTTCTGGACCGTGTCGACACGCTCACCTGGGGGAACTCCGTCGATGATCGGTTCCGTGCGAGAGCAGGAAGCGGCTGGTCGACGGTGGAGACGGGGATCGTGGATGGGGCCCCGAACCATGCGTTCCACGTGTTCTGCGTGTATCCGTGGGTCGGCCTCCTTCAATCGGGATACGCGGACCACGCGCTCGGGGTCATCGACAGGTGTCGTATCCGCTGGGGCACCGTGGAAGCGTGCTCGGGCTCAGACGTGATCGTGAGGTGCCCGCCACTCACCTGGGATGGCGAAGTGCTCGCCCTGGGCGAACCTGTCGTCGAGACGGTGGCAGGGTCGCTCGGTTCCACGGGTTACCAGCCTGGTGCCGTTGTTTCGCTGCATTGGGAGTACGTGTGTGAGCAACTGGATGCACGCCAGTTGGGCCATCTGCAACGGCAAACGTCGAGGCATCTCTCGATTGTGAACGGCTCGCGTCGCGACCTCGCTGGTGTCCTCGAGAGGTGACGGCTGCGGCTTTGCGTGTTCTATCGTTGGCACATGGCAGACCGACCCAGAGACGACACATGGTGGATCGCTTCGGATGGAAAGTGGTACCCGCCGACCCTTCATCCGGACCCTGACGCCGAGCGAGCGGTGGTTCCCGAATACACCACGATATCGAAGCGATCGACAGATGTGCCGGCGCTGTTGACACGGTTCGTGTTGGGGTCGCTGACCGTCACCTCGGCTGCGTTCGCAGCAGCAGCGTTCTTCGGTATCAGATACGGTTCAGCACTTCGCGCGGTATCGATATCGCCACCCGACACGACAGCGGCCGAAGACCTGTTCCTCGGATGGTCCTCGTTCGCCCTGTTCACGCTGGCCGCGACCGGTGTTGCGGTGCTCGTTTGGACATTCCAGACATCCAAGGCGCTCGACGCTCGCGCCCCCGCCCGCCGGAGATGGAGGGGAGGGTGGACGATCGGCGCCTGGTTCATCCCGCTGGCGAGTTTCGTGCTCCCGAAGCTGGTGTTCAACGAACTCGAGAAGATCGCCCAGGTGCCATACACGGGAGATGAGATCGGGGAGCAGTGGAGGGATGAATCACGTTCGGCCGTAGGTGACCTCTGGTGGATGCTGTGGGTGTCTGGTTTGTTCGCCTTCCAGATGACACAGGTGTTGGCCACTGACCCGTCGGTCGACGAGGGAACAGTCGCCGTTGCGACGTCGATATCGGGTATCGCCCACGCCGTTCTGGCAGGGGCCGGCGTGGCGCTCTACATCGTCATCCGCCGGATTGAACGTGCGTCGAAAACATAACGGTTTGTGTTATGCCGAGTGCGTGATATGATTTCCGTAGGTTCGAAGTTAGGAACCTAGGAAAGACCGCAATGCCGGGAACCGGCAAGGGGGCGTGAAGCGTCTAAGTTGTGAAATGATTCACAAACAGATTTCTATCCGATCGGTCGGCACCTTCTCTCTCCCCTTCCTCCCGCTGGCCAGCACGATAGATTGACAGTCGGTCTCGTACCGATTGTCCTCTGATCACCCCGGACCAGTTCCCCCCTCTGGCTCGGGGTGATCTTTT
>CAYUJA010000074.1:0-6691 GCA_964444875.1 uncultured Acidimicrobiaceae bacterium
TCTCATCCACCCGAAGTCTCCTTCAACAACATCGCGTGATTATGGCTCGTCCAAGGTGTGAACACCGACATTGGGTCGCCGAAACGACTGCCTACCAGCGGCCGCGGTGGACGACATCGTCGAAGGGACGGCGGGTGGGGCGCTTGATCGGTGTCAGAGGACGGTCGGCCGGAAAGCCGAGGGCGATCAGCCAAGCACAGAACCTATCCTCAGGGATACCAAGGATACTTCGCGCCAGATCCTGATCGGTCACCGCGGCGTGGGCAGTGCCGACGCCGAGATCGGCGGCCGCAAGCATGATGCTCATCGTCGCCTGGCCCAGGTCGTATTGGATCGACTCGCGCATTCCCCCATCGTCGGAGCGGGGCGCCACCAGGGCGATTGTGGCCACCGACCTCGCCACGTGCCCGGCACCCCGCCACACCTTCGACAGATCCTCGAGTTGGTCCCGGTCGGTGCAGACGACGAAGTCCCACGGCTGCTGGTTCATCGACGACGGTGTGCGACGGGCCGCTTCCAGGATCCGGGTGAGGTCGTCGTCGGCGATCGGTTGGTCGGTATAGTCACGGACGTTTCGCCGGGACGTGATCGCTTCCCATGTCTCCATTTCGCGTCTCCTCAGGAATAGGGGTCATCGAATTTCGGTCTCGTCATGATGCGCGGTGTCGACCCCGTTCTCGAAGGCGATCAGCAGCGTGCGGAGCAGCGACGCGAGCTGTTCCTGCTCGGAATGTGTCAGGGACGACAGCAGGTTCCGCTCGTTGGTGAGGTGGGCTTCGGCGGCTTGGTCCGTGAGAGCCCGACCGGCGGCGGTGAGTTCGACGAGGACGCCGCGCCGGTCATCTGGGTCGGACACTCGCCTGACCAGCCCGGCAGCTTCGAGCCTATCGAGACGGTTGGTCATCGCCCCAGACGAGCTCAACAGGCCCGTGAACAACTCGGTCGGATGCAACCGGTACGGGGCACCGGAGCGACGAAGCGCTGCGAGTACGGCGAACCCTCCCCGGTGCAGATCAAAGTCGCGCAGGGTCTCATCAACAGCGCGGCGCAGATAAACACCGAGCCGATCGATGCGACCCACGACTTCGGTGGGGCTCAGATCCAGATCAGGTCGTTCTTGTTGCCACTGCTGCGCGATGTGGTCGATGAAGTCGCCCATGGCTACCTCGATACTCGGATACTCCACGTAAAGGTACCGAGCCGGGCCGCCGTACCCATCCTTCGCCACCGTCACGGACCGGATTCGGCCTGGAGGAACCTGGCCGATTCGATCGACGTCATCTCGAACCAGGATGCCAACGGGAATCCCTCGAACACACACGCACATCGCCCAACGCGCCGAGCATCAACGGCGCCTCTCCGGCGGACGGGCTGTTGGTCCTGTGTTTGTAAGGATGCTCACGGTTTGGCGGTGATCGAGAGCAGATCGGTCATCCCGAAGTAGGTGAAGGTCTGCTTCTGGACCCCCTCCGACGTCTTCAGCAGGGCGTTCACACCGTCGGCGGTGAACCGATCGACCACGGTCCTCAACGGGCGCTCTCCGATGGGGGCTTCGATGAGTGCGACCACAGCATCGGCGACCTCCTGGGGATCGGGACCATCGGGGCCCTGCAGCTGCTCGGCGAATCCACCGAAGATCTGGCCCGGCATGTCGGCCAGCGCCCCGTATTCGTCGACGCGCTCGACATCTCCGGGGTACACGAGCCGTTCGTAGAGGGATGTCGGATAGCCGCCGGGCTCGATGATCACCGAATCGATGCCAAACGGGACAAGCTGATATCGGTACGACTCGGCGAGACCCTCGAGGGCCCGCTTGCTTGCGGTATACATACCGGCGAAGGGGAACGTTATCTGTGCCATGCTGGACGACACCGCAACAAGCAGCCCCTCACCGCGGCTTCGCATGTGCGGCAACACAGCCCGGATCACCCGCTGGGCGCCGAACACGTTCACGTCGAACAGGTCCCGCATCTGGTCGACGGTGAATGCCTCGTCCAGGCCGACGGACATCACCCCGGCGTTGTTGATCACCACGTCGATCCTTCCCACCCTGTCGACGATCGTCGACACGGCTTCGGCTACCGACACCTCTGAGGTCACGTCGAGCTCGACGACTTCGAGGTCCAACGCCTCCTCTTCGGCCGCCTTGCGCAGCTCTGCGGCAGCACCGGCGTTGGTCCCGGCGATGTTCCGCATGGTGGCGAACACGCGGTGACCCCGTCGCGCCAGGGTCTCAGCAGTGAGGCGTCCAAACCCGCTGGAAGCTCCTGTTACCAGAATCGAACGGCTGTCTTTCATTTCTCCTCCTCGTTCCGATCTTCTCTCGATCCGAAGATTCTTTACATGGAGATTATAACACAGCATCAGATCCTACTGAACGGGCCTCGGACGGTCACCGCGTCGGCACCAGCATCATCGAGCACATGCGCCGGACCGCAGAGGCCCCGAACGGCGACACGTGTCAACACGAAAACGACGTCCGTCCAATGGGCGTCGTGTTTGCAGTGTCCAGGCTCGTCGAGGGGAACGGATGCCGGCGCGTGAGGGACATCAAGTCAACACACCAAGCGGCGCCTACACCTGTTAGGATGTGCTTACAGGATTACAAACGATCACAAGTTGCCTATCAACAGACCTTGAACAACGCCAATCGCCGTCCCGAGGAACACCGTCCCATGGACTCATACACCAGCCCGACCATCACCGGGATCACGCAGATGATCGAAGTGAGCGCGGTACAGGCCGACAGCTCGGACGAAACGATCGCTGATGCCGTGGCGTGCGCCGAACGTTATCAATGTTATCTGGTGACCACGCTGCCTTCCCAAGCCCGCCGCACAAGAGAGCTGCTGGCGGATCTGCCGACCATCAGGCTCGGAGGAAATGTCGGCTTCCCTTCCGGAGGGCAGACCACGCGCATCAAGTCCCTCGAAACCAGAGAGCTCGTCGAAGTTGGCGTCGACGAGGTCGACATGGTCATCGACATCGCAGCTCACCTGTCCGGCCGGCACAAACACGTCCACCAGGACGTTGCCGCCGTGGTCGAGGCCGCCCAAGGGCGTCCGGTGAAGGTGATCCTCGAATGCCACTACCTGAGCGATGACCACATTCGGCTGGCCTGTGACATAGCCATCGAGGCAGGTGCGGACTTCGTCAAGACGGGAACCGGCTGGGCCCCCACCGGCGCCACGCTCCACAACATCGCCGTCATGAAGGACCACGTCGGGGAGAAGATCGCAATCAAGGCGTCGGGAGGAATCAGGGATCTGGAGATGATTCAGAAAATGCACCGACTGGGAGTCCATCGCTTCGGCATCTCGGCACAACATATTCCAGCGATTGTCAGCGCACTCGAGCGGTCGCCGAGGCGCCGGCCGTGATCAACGGAAGGGACCAGCCGTGGCTCGGTACGTGATCGCGTACGACCTCGGGACCGGCGGCAACAAGTCCTCGCTCTACGATGCAGAGGGCCACTGCGTGGCCGAGAGCTTCGAGGCCTACCCGACCTCGTACCCGCGGAGCGGCTGGCACGAACAACGTCCGGAGGACTGGTGGGCCGCGGTCGTCGCCGGCACCCGCAGGATCCTTGCGGAGTCGGGTGTGGACCCCAACGAGATCGTGTCCTGCGGCATCTCGGGCCATAGCCTCGGTGCCGTTCCACTCGACCGCAAGGGCCAACTGCTGCGCGACACAACGCCGATCTGGTCCGACACGCGGGCAACTGCTCAGGCAGCCAGGTTCTTCACAGAGACGTCCGAGAACGACTGGTACCGCGTCACCGGCAACGGTTTCCCTGCGCCGCTCTACACCGTGTTCAAGACCATGTGGTACCAGGACGAGGAACCCGAGATGTTCGCCCGCATCGACAGGGTCATCGGGACCAAGGACTACGTCAACTACCGGCTCACCGGACAGATCTGTACCGACTTCTCCTATGCCTCCGGCTCCGGCGTGTACGACCTGGTCGCCGGTTCCTACGACCCAAGCCTCGTGGAGGCCAGCGGAGTACCGGTCGAACTGTTCCCCGACATCGTTCCCTCCACTGAGGTGATCGGCGGGCTGACGGCCGATGCCGCTGAAGCCCTCGGTCTGCCCAAGTCCGTACTCGTCGTCTCGGGCGGCGTCGACAACTCGTGTATGGCGCTCGGCGCCCGCAGCACCCGCGAGGGACGGGTCTACAACTCGCAGGGCTCGTCGAGCTGGATCGCAGTCGCCTCCGCCGATCCGTTGATCGATGAACGGGCGCGCCCGTACGTGTTCGCCCATGTCGTGCCCGGCCTTTTCACCTCGGCTGTATCGACGTTCTCCGCAGGGACGAGCTTCCGGTGGGTGCGTGACGAGCTGTGCCGGGATCTGAAGCAGGAAGCCGAGGAGAGAGGGCTCGACGCGTACGACCTCATGACCGTAGAAGCGGCCACGTCTCCCCCCGGCGCCAACGGCGTGGTCTTCAACCCCAACATGGCAGGAGGAACGTCGCTCAACCCCAGCGTCCACATTCGTGGTGCGTTCCTCGGGCTCGACCTGCGCCACACCCGAGCCGATCTCATCAGAGCAACGATGGAGGGCATTGCACTGGAGTTGCGCATAGCACTCGACGAGCTGCGCTCGATGACAACGGTCGGGGACGAGATGCTGGTCGTGGGTGGTGGCAGCCGGAGTCCCCTGTGGCGGTTCATCTCTGCGAGCGCCTATGACACGACCATCGTGAAGACCAACATCGACCAACAGGCTGCCGCGTTGGGTGCAGCCGCCTGTGCCGCTGTCGGCAGCGGCATGTGGGACAGCTTCGATGTCGTCGACGAGGTGCATGAAGTGGAAGAGGTAACGCGACCAGATCCCGAGGCTGTTGCGGTGTATGACGGAATGCTGCCGGCGTTTCGTCGGTCAGAGGACTTCCTGTCCGAGCTGGGCGACCGGATGGCAGGATTGCAGACGAACGAACAAACTCGACCTGGAGGAGGACATGATGAAACCTGAGAACTGGGGATTCACGAACCCCATCGTTTCCCCGCTGTACGGCAAACCGCCGCTCGTCTGGAAAGACATGCGCGTGCAGTTGGTCGTCTATGAGACCGACATCGAGAACATCCGGCGGGTGATCCCCGCACCGCTCGAGGCGCGCACCAACAAGGTGATCACCTGGGTCTCCGAGTTCGAGCTTGGCACGACCCAGGGCGCCTTCAGCGAGATGGCGATCTACGTGCAGGTGGCATACGACGGACACGAGGGCGACTACGAGCCATTCCTCTACGTGAGCACACCCTTGCCGCTCACCGCCGGTCGCGAGATATGGGGATTTCAGAAGAAGATGGCCAACATCGAGCTGACCCTTGACCAGGAAGCGACGATCGGCAAGGTCACCCGGCTGGACCACGAGATCCTCAAGGCCATCGTCGTTCCCGAGTACGTCGCAGAGATGGATGAGGTGCCGTGGAGCCCAGACGGCGTGTTCTCGCTCAAATACATCCCGAGCGCCGAGGAGGGTGGCACGCCGGTGCGCGAACTGATCCTGACAGAAGGACAGTTCACCGCTCAGGAGGGCAAGTTCTTCGGTGGCCGCGGTTCGGTCGTCTACGAGCGATCAGAGATCGATCCAACCTACCTGCTCCCACCGGAGAGAATCCTTGGTGGCTTCTACGGACTCGGTGACCTGTACCTGCCGCTCGGCAAGGTTGTCCACGACTATCAGGAGTAGCCGATACCCATGAGCACCTACCTCGCACCTCCGATCCCACCAATGCGCATCGAGATGGCCGACACGATGCTGGCCCCCGAGGGCCCGACGCTCACCCGGCGGCTCTCCGATCTCGATGGGTTGTTCCGCGACGAGGATGCCTGGCGGTCCCGACGCGACGCCGGCAACGACGTTGTCTATTCGGTTCTCTCTTCACCGGTCCCTGAAACACCGCGGGAGCTGCCCCAATCGATCACGACGATCAACCCCGGCACCTGTGCGGAAGAGTTCTACATGACCAAGGGGCACCAGCATCCCGATCCCCAAGGCGAGATCTACCTCGGGCTGAGCGGGATCGGCGGCCTTCTGCTGTTCGATGGTGACCAATCGGAGTTCATCGAGATGGCACCAAGCGTGATCGGATACATCCCACCCGGGTGGGCCCACCGCAGCATCAACACCGGGCCCGAGCCGTACCGGTTCCTTGCCGTGTATCCGGGAAGTGCCGGCCACGACTACGAGTGGGTTCTCCGCCACGGCATGGGACGGCGAGTCCTGCATGCGGACTCCGGGCACGACCTGGTGCCCTATGGAACCGCGCCGGAATGACAGTGCTCTCGCGACGCGGAACAGACACCCGGTTCGGACCGTCGACTCACCACAGGTCGCGGAATGAACAAGTCTGACACCCTCTCCCAGCTCCGAGACGCAGGCGTCGTTGCGGTGCTGCGGGCTCCCGACCGTGATGGTGCGCTGCGAGCCGTCGATGCCCTTCTGGCAGGCGGGATTCGCGCGATAGAGATCACGTACACGACCCCCGACGCCGGGCTGGTCATTGCGTCCTTGGCACGACGCGGAGACGCCGGCATCGTGCTCGGAGCCGGAACCGTGCTGACACCTCAACAGGCAACGGAGGCGGCGACCGCCGGGGCGCAATTCATCGTCACTCCCGGCACGACCCGAGTTCTCGCTGAGGCGGTTGTTGCGACCGGTGCGGTTGCCGTACTCGGAGCGTTC
>CAYUJA010000074.1:6791-8615 GCA_964444875.1 uncultured Acidimicrobiaceae bacterium
AGTTCTCGCTGAGGCGGTTGTTGCGACCGGTGCGGTTGCCGTACTCGGAGCGTTCACTCCCAGCGAAGTCATCGAAGTGCACGCGATGGGGGCTGATGTGGTCAAGATCTTCCCTGCCTCCGTGGGAGGCCCGGGCTATCTCAAGGCGTTGCGCGGCCCGATGCCGAACGTGGCCCTGATGCCGACCGGTGGCGTAACGACCGACAACGTGGGTGAGTGGTTCGACGCAGGAGCGCTCTGCGTCGGAGCCGGCGGAGAACTGTGCTCCACGGCAATGATCGCGGGCGCGCAGTGGGACGAGATCGAACTCCGTGCGGCCGCTTTCGCCGCGGCGGTCGCCCGCGCACGCTCATGACCGATTCCAAGCCCCATATGGGTTTCGTCGGTGTGACAACCGGGGGGTCCTCGATCATGAGGATCTTCCCTGAGTGGGCTCGCATGCTTGGGCTCTCCACAGACTCCCTGGTGGGCCACGACCTCCCACTCGACACGTCTCACGACGAGTACCGCGAGCTTGTAGCGGCGATCGCGGCCGAACCTGCACATCTCGGCGCCCTGGTCACCACGCACAAAGTGGGTGTGTTCGAGGCAGCCTCCGACCTCTTCGCCGAACTCGACGAACACGCACTCCGCTTCGGTGAGATCTCTTCGATCTCGAAACGCTCCGGCGCCCTGATCGGACACGCAAAGGACCCGATCACTGCCCGGTTGGCCATCGAGGAGTTCCTTCCCGAAGACCATTTCAGCGCGACCGGTGGGTCGGCCTACTGTCTCGGGGTCGGCGGTGCAGGCTCCGCCATCAGTTACTACCTGGGTGAAAGGGCCGACCGTCCATCGACGATCGTCTGCACCGACACGTCCCGGGCGCGGCTCGATCACACCGCCGCCATACACCGGACGGGATCGAGACCGAGCCGGTATCGCTACATGCTTGTTTCCGGATCCGAGCCAACCGACGCACTCCTGATCGGCGCCCCCGACGGGAGCCTGGTTGTCAACGCCACCGGCATGGGCAAGGACCGTCCCGGCTCTCCCATCTCCGACACAGTCGAATTTCCCCGCCGGGGTGTGGTGTGGGAGTTGAACTACCGCGGCCCGCTGGACTTCCTGGCTCAGGCGCGGAGGCAACAGCAAGACCGCGACCTGGTCGTGGCAGACGGTTGGCGGTACTTCATCCATGGCTGGACCCAGGTGATCGCAGAAGTATTCGACATCCCGATGCCTGCGGTGACCGTGGAGCAGCTGGCCGCGCATGCACAGGGACCCGGGCGATGATTCGCACCGCCCTGGGCGACCTAGAGCCGGACGCGCTCGGTCGCACCGACTATCACGAGCATCTGTTCCAGGTGAGTCCTTTGCTCCCCGGTGACGAGCTGGACGATGAGGATCGCAGCGGCGAGGAGGCGCACCTGTTCCGCATCGCCGGCATCGACGCGATGGTCGATGCCACCCCTATCGCGTTGGGCCGCAACCCCGAGGCGGTGGCCCGCATCAGTCGCCTCGCCGGGATACACGTGGTCATCAACACAGGAGCGCACCGCCTTGCCCACTACGGCGCCGACCACTGGCTGGCTGCTCTCTCGGTCGAGGATCTCGCCGAACGTTTCCACTCCGACCTGATCGATGGTCTCCCGGTGCATGATCAGCAGGAGGGAGCGTCCCCGGCCCTGGGCCCGGACGGTGATCCGGTGCGAGCCGGCATGGTCAAGGTGGGGATCGGCTATTGGGAGATCGGGAACTTCGAACGCCGGGTACTCGAGGCCGTGTCGCTCGCCCGGGTAGATGCCGGGGCACCGGTGATGGTCCACCTCGAATCCGGCAGCG
>CAYUJA010000075.1:0-8598 GCA_964444875.1 uncultured Acidimicrobiaceae bacterium
TCCCCCTGGCTCGCAAGCTCGCCCGTCCCTCACGGCAGGGGGACTGCTGCCATCGGCTGGCTCTGCTAGCCGCTTGAGTAGCTTCCGACGGTGAGGGTGACCGTTTGGCCCGGTTTCACCGGTTCGCCTCGTCCTGGACTCTGTCGCAAGACGATGTTGTTCTTGGCGGGATCAGAGACCTTCTCGAGGGCCTTGGCGACTTTGAGACCCTGGTTCGCAAGTGTGGAGAGCGCAGATTCCCATGTCGACCCGACCACGGACTTCACGCCGAACGGGCAGTTGACCGGCTCACCGGACACCTCGCACGGGTTCACCGACCACAGTTCAGACAGGGGCCGGTAGCGCCAGACGAGGTTGAGGTCCTCTATCTGGGAGCCGTCTGGATAGGTGACGATACGGTCGACCCTCTGGAGGAAGCCGTCGATGCCCGACCGCTCCCTGCGCCGCTGGCCCGGAGCGGTCTCGGGGTCGGCCGCGAACTCGATCTCGAACGGGACGACCTCCTCTTTGTCGTGGGTGTCCGACTCGCATGTCAGCCCGCCGTTGTCGCCGTACATGCGGACGCTGAGCGACTCCGAGTTGTACCAGGATCTGATCACGACGGGGAAGTCGGTGTTGTTGCGGAACTTCACGTCCGGCCCGGGAAAGCCGAGGGTCGCTTCCCTCCCTCTGGGATATCTCGTGAAGTAGAGCGAGTGAGGCTGGTGCTCGACGTCTTCGAGGCATGAGAAGAACACGGCGTTGAACATCGTGGTCGCGAACTGGCTCACACCGCCGCCCATGTTGGACGGGCTATCACAGCAGTACGGGACGCCGTTGATGATCGCGGGTGCCGCCACGTAGCCGCTCTCTTCGGTTCGTAGCCCCACCTGTTCGTTGATGGAGAAGACTTCCCCTGGCAGTACGACGGCACCGTTGACTTCGTCCGCCATTCGCTGGATGTTCTCCGTACGGGGTTGTCCGAGCGTGTATTGCGTGGAGAAACCACCGAGTTTTTCCAGTGTCGTGAAGGCCATCGCCGCTTCGGTGGTCAGGCGGGGCTGTGCCCCGACGACGAGGGGGAACCTGCCGGCGCCCGAACCCATCGCTGCCGTTTTCATCTCGGTCAGCAGGTCCTGGATGTCGAGCACGGTACCGCTGCGGCCGGGGACGACCGTGTACTCGCCTGTGTTGAGGTCGATGTCGTAACGGGCGTCGACAGGAGAGATCTCGAACTCGGGGCGGAGCGGTTCGAGGATCGCCAGGACGGCATCCCTGTCGAAGACGACCTCGATCGTGTCACCTCCAGGCTCGATGACGGTGGCCACCGCCGAGGCGAGTTGGTCCTGGCTGAACGTCATCCTGTACGTTGCGTCATCTGAGCGCAGGACGAGCGGCGTGTCGATCATCTGGCGCATCTCATCAGCGGCCTCGTCGATCTGTGCTTCTGTGAGCCTGGACTGTGCGTTGACGACGGGAATGGCGACCGGCGCATTGTGGATCGACGACATGGCATCCTCGATCAACTGAACGCCGGCGACACGGTCGATAGCGAATCCCGGCCTCGGGTACTCGGTGACCACGACCCCGTCGACCACGGTGACGGACCCGTCGAAGGCGGGGTCTTCGATCGCCAGGGACTCCCATATGCCGATCTCGGCCTCGACGACCTCGTCGTTGAAGCTGATCGGCAGCGGTGATGCCTCCACGGACCGAAACGATGCGAACCAGGACACGAAGTTCTCGAGCGTGGTGCCGTCGCGGCGTGCTTGCATCGCCTGTTGGACGCCTGTCATGACGTCGACGTCGAGTTCGACGGATGCGGGGCTGATCCTGAACTCGCGCTCGTTGACGGTGAACAACCCGGGGACTGCCCGCAGGTCGTCTTCGTAGTCCTGGAGCGCCAGTGTTGCATCTGCGATGTTGAACCCGCCCAGGGGCATCCCTCCCACGGTGACGTTGCGTGCGACCGTGTCGGCTGCGGGCTGAGCGATGAGGTACGCGGCGACCGGGAGCACCAGTATCACCGTCGTGATCGACGCGATGATGATCCTCGTGCGCAGGCTTCTCAGGAGGGAGCGCTCCGTTGTCCGTTCTACGTCGTCCGTAGACGGAACACCGTTTTCCTCCACCGTTTCCTCCACCATTTCATCGACCGTAGACCGTAGAGCGTATACCGACGGTCAGGCTCAGCCGCCGTCTCCGCTGCCGTCCTCGCCGCCGCCAGCCGTAGTGGTTGGGGCGACCGTTGTGGTCGTCGAGGCTGGTGGCGTGGTCGTCGAGTCGGGTGGCGCATCCGTGGTGGTGGCCGACGCGTCCGGCGGCAGCGTGGTCGTCGTCGAACTCGGCACCGTGGTTGGAGGTGTCGTCGTTGTGGGTGTGCAGTTGCCGTTGCCACCGACACGGCTGTCACACGGATGGACCAGGATCACGTTGAGGCCGCCCCGGTAGCGCCAGTAGAACGGTTCACGCTCGATCTCGTTGCCGTTTGCGTCGTAGAAGATGCGTGTGTTCGTGACGCTCCACCCGTCGCTCCCGTTTGCGAGGACCTTCTCCTGGCCAGGGGCGACGATGCCTTCGGTGTCCTTGCGGTACACGACCTGGGGTTCCGTCACGTTCGAGCGATCCGAACGCTGCGTGCCGCACGTCTTGCCCTCGAGGTTGCCGAAGAACGTGACGGTGATCGAGCGGCTTGTATAGGAGGTCCTGATGATGACGGGCGCTTTGGTGTCGTTGCGGAACTTGACGTCGGGGTGCGGGAACCCGAGCGTGGCTTCACGGCCTTCGGGGTACTTCGAGAAATAGATGCTGTGTGGCTGGTGCTCGACGTCCTCGAGACAGCCGAAGTAGATGGCGTTGAAGATGGTCGTCCCGAACTGGCTGACACCACCGCCGACGTTGACGGTCTCTTCTTCGCACTCGACAACACCGCTCACGATCGCACAGTCGTACTTGAATCCCTTTTCGAGTGTGCGTTTTCCCACACGGTCGTTGACGGAGAACGTCTGGCCAGGCAACACGATGGCGTTGTCGACGAGATCGGCCATCAACTGGATGTTGAACACCCGGTTGGTACCGGGTGTGTAGGTGGTGAACTCGGAGATCTCGTAGAGGTCGCCGTACGCCTTGGCCTCTTCTGTCGTCAGGCTGGGCTCCTTGTCGAGGTCGAGTGTCAGGGATCCGGTTCCGTCACCGAAGGTAGCGTTCTCGACCTCCGTGAACACCGCATCTTCGTTGAGCGTCGTGCCGAGTTTCCCGGCCACGAGCCAGATGGTGTCATTGGTCGGAAGGCCACCGGTACCCGGAACCCTCCGCGGATCCGTGATCTTGTAGTTCTCATCCCAGCCTTCGTGGTCATCGACAACGGTCGAGTTCCAGGTGGCGCTCACCGGGTCGAGTTCCAGGTCTCCTCGTTCCGCCTCGATCAGAGGCATGATGACACTCTCGTCGAGGGACATGTCGATGCTGTCCGGGGTCACAGAAATCATGAGTGCCCGGGACAGGTCTGCCGGTTCGACGACGAACGTGGCGTCGTACTCATCGTTCGTGAGTCGCACACCTCGTGCGACGATCGCTTCGGCCTCTCGCGCTGCATCTTCGACCTGTGCGACCGTGTACGTGGGTGTGGATGTGGCAACCGGGAGTCCCACGATGTCCGTTGCTCCGGTGATCAGTGCGGACTCGACGAGTCCCACCGCTATGTCACGTTGGATCATCTTGCCGTCTGCTGGAGGGTCGATCACGGCCTTTTCGTTGACCATCTCGATAGACCCCTCGAAGGCAGGGTTCGGGATCGCCGACACTTCCCACTCACGGAACTTCTCTTCGAGCAGGTCCTGGTCGATGGTCGCCTCGACGGGGATGTCCGCTTCGGAGGTCCACGCCGTGAACCAGTCGGTGATCCCGTCCTTGTACTGCTCCATGGCAGCAGCGACGGCCTGGTCGGTGTCGAATACCATGTTGACGTCTGCGGGGGACAGGGGGAAGGTCTCACCGTTGACATCTACGGTCACGACGTTGGCGAGGATCGATTCGGTGTAGGCATCGACCGCTGCCTCAGCCTCTGCTTGTGTGAGGCGTGCCACGTCGACGCCGGAAACCGAGACGTTGCGGGCTACCTTGTCGGATGCCGCGGCACTGTCCACGAAGTACACGCTCAACGGCAGCGCGAGGATGAGAAGTGGCACGACAATGAGCACAAAGAGTCTCGTTTTCGGGGTTGCCATCACTGCTCCACGCGTCGGTCGATCGAAGTTCCAGTGAGTATATGAATCGGCATCAGATAGCGGTTCGATTCCTCCCGAACGTTTCGATTTCATCCCGGACCCGGCGAAATCCGGGCGCGTGACGGTCGCAGTCGAGCTACGGGTCCATGGTGGCTACTGTCCCGTGTCACGATGACACGAACGATCCTCGCCATTCATGCCCACCCAGACGACGAGTCGTCCAAAGGCGCTGCATCGGTAGCGAAACTGGTCGATGAAGGCGCCAGGGCGATACTGGTCACAGCAACCGGGGGAGAAGCCGGCGACATACTCAACCCCGTGATGAACACCCCGGACGTCTCAAACCGCCTGGGCGAAGTCCGGGCAGAGGAGCTCGCACGAGCAGCCGAGATCATCGGCTATGACACCGTCGAGATGCTGGGCTACCGCGATTCAGGGATGCCTGATTCGGCGGACAACGCGAGGCCCGAAGCGTTCTGCAACCAGGACATCGATGCGGTTCTGGAGAAGGTCGTCACGATCGTACGCAGAGAACGCCCCGACATCGTGTTCGGGTACGACGCGCACGAGTTCTACCCGCACCCCGACCACATCCGGGTACATGAACTGACGCTCCAACTCGCCGATGCGGCTGGTGACCCCGACAGGTTCCCGACGGCGGGTGAGCCGTGGCAGGTATCGCGGGTGTTCGCCCCGATATTCACCGATACCCGGATCCGGGCACTGCACGAGGCGATGCTCGCCCGCACGGGGGAGTCTCCGTTCGAGGGGTGGCTGGACCGGTTCAACGGCTACGCAGATCCCTCGATGCAGACCACGCGTTTCGACGTCACGGGGTACGTCGAGCGGGGGCGCGATGCGCTGCGCGCCCATCGCACGCAGGTCGACCCGGAAGGGTTCTGGTTCAAAGTGCCGACAGATGTCATCGAGGCCGTGTACCCGTGGGAGGACTTCGAACTCCTGTATTCGACGTCGCCATGGAGTGACGACGAAGCCGATCCCTTCTCAGGGCCGGACCGGTGATCTGTGCGGTGACACCGACACTTCTGCTTGTATGTCTGTGATGGACGAGGTGCAGGCTGTGCGTGCGGCGCTCGAGGACGTTCCTGTGACGCTTCTCGCGACGGAGCAGATACGCGTGTTCAGCGATATCTCCTCGTCTCTCGACATCTTCGAACGGTTCCAGGCGCTCGGGTCTGTCGTCGTGCTCGTCGGACCCACCGGTGCCGGTAAATCGTACCTGTTCAATGCCCTCGTGCGGCCTGATGCGTCCCCCGAAGGCGTGCTGCGGCCGACGACGTCGACGGTCGTCGTCGCCGGAGAACCCCCGTCACCGCTGGCACGCCGGGTTCCCGACCATGTCGTGGTTCCCGGGGCCGACGTGGGGTTCGTCGTCGTCGACACACCGGTTCCCGATACTGACCCGTCCGCCGTAGCGGGCGCCCTCGCTGGTGGCGACCTTGCAGTGATGGTGGTATCGCCCATCAGGTATGCCGATGCGTCGGTGATGAAACTGTGGCGAGAACTTGCAGTGTCCCCAACCGCCCTCATCCTCAACCGCATGGACGCACACGGTCCCGAGGCTGGGGACCTGCTCTCGTCGGTTGCAGACGTGTTCGGCGTTGAACCGTACGTGGTCCGAGAGGGTGGCGAAGGGTTGTCGGGCGTGGCAGGACACCTCGCAGCGATCCTGCCACGGGGCAAATCGGACATCCTGGTCTCGATCATGGCGCGAACAGCCGTCGCGGGTATCAGGTTCGTGGTTCGTGCGGTCGTGCATGCAGCCCGAGACATCGAAAAGGTCCAGGCCGTCGTCGATGGACTCGCCGATTGTGTGGAGGACCTGTCTACGTACTCGGTCCAGGTCTCGTGGGAGGGCACCCGCGATGAGATGGTCGCTTCTATCGCCAAGGAGATACGCGACCGTGACGAGGACATCGTGCGTGGATGTGGGACCGAACTAGGCGAGCGGATCCTCGCGGTCATGGACCCCTGGGACGAGGCCTCACTCGTCGATTCCCTCGATAATTGGCACGAGCGCTGTGGCGCGCTGTTCACCGACCGGGCATCCATCCGCTGGCGACGCTCGAGTGCACAGCAGATGATCGGCCGGTTCTCGTGGAGCACCGCCATCAACGCAGAGGTCGCCGCACCGAAGCGGTTCTCGCGCATGATGGGTGCACGACTCGACGAGACCACACGCGAGATGCGATCCGAACTCGAGTCTCTGCTGTGCGCTGAGACAGAGACACGTACCAGGGGGTGGAGGGCGGCGCTCTCGCATCTCGGTGACTATCAGCCTGGTGCCCTTGCCGCTGCTGCCGATGCACTCGATCGCCAGGCGAGCACCGATGGCTGACCTCGTTTCTCTCCTGGACCTCGCCGATCTGGCTATCGCTCGTTCCGAAGGCACCCTCGATCCATCGTCGCGGGCCGACATCGCACAGGCAACCGCGCGACTCCGCTCGAGAGCCCGATACGTCGGTGACTTCATGGTCGTGGCGCTCGCCGGAGGGACCGGGTCGGGGAAATCGTCGCTGCTCAACGCGCTGGTGTCTGAATCGGTCGCGTCAGTCGGTGTCGTGCGGCCGACGACCTCGGGTGCGACCGCCGTGGTGCCTGCCGGCTCAGGTACAGACTTTGCAGGCCTGGTCAAGGATCTCAACATCGATACCGTCGTCCGGTCAGGGTCGCTGACGACGACGATCTTCGTCGATCTCCCTGACTACGACAGTATCCAATCGGCGCACAGGCACATCGTCGAGCGTGTGCTTCCAACGGTCGACGCTGTGGTGTGGGTTTTCGACCCTGAGAAGTACGCCGACAGCGTCGTACACGACGAGTTCCTGTCCTCGCTCACCGCATACGAGGACCAGTTCATCTTCGTCCTCAACCAGGTGGACCGCCTCGGCACGGATGCGCCACTGGTGCAGGACCACCTCGCATCGAAACTCGCCGATCACGGATATCACGATCCGCAGGTCGTCCAGACTGTGGCCGCTCGCGAGCCGCAGATCGATGAAGTCGTCGAGGCGATAGCCAACCGCTTCAGTGTCAAGACGACAGCGCTCGCAAAAGCAGCGCTCGATCTTCGCATCGGGGCGAACAGGGCGTGGAGACAGACGTTCGATCTTCCCCCCGAGGGTGAGATCGCGGTCGAGCGGTCGGTCCGCGCACTCGCTCGGGCAACATTCGTATGGTTGGGTGTCGATGCCTACGATTACTGGTATTCGATAGAGAGAGGACGCGATGGTAGACACCGTGGCTGACGCGCTGTCGAGGTTCTGGGCCGGTTACAGCTTCGAGATACTCGTGTCCGTTGGGACCGTGGTCGGGGCGATCATCATCGTGTGGCTCGTTCGCCGCTGGCTCAGCCACTGGCGTGGGCGTGTGGTCTCACGTATGTCGGCGTCCGATGTCCAGGATGACCGTGAGAGAGCCCAGCGGCTCGAGACGCTCTCTGGCGTTGCGATGGTCATCGTCATCGTCGCCGTGTGGTCGGTGGTGATCCTCACGATCATGGGTGTGTGGGGGATCCCGATGGCGCCCTTCCTCGCGGTAGGGACGACGATCGGGATCGCGGTCGGCTTCGGCGCCCAGGACGTCGTGAGAGACGTCATCGCCGGCTTCCTGATCTTGTTGGAGGATCAGTACTCCGTCGGCGACGTCGTCACGATCGCAGACGTGAGCGGCTCCGTGGAGAAGATCAGACTCCGTACGACGGTGCTGCGCGATCTCGACGGCAATGTTCATCACGTCCCCAATGGGCAGATACGGGTCGCCTCGAACATGACATCTACCTTCGCCAGGTACGTTGCAGACATCGCCATCTCGTACGACGCAGACATCGATATAGCGATGGAGGTCATCACCGATACCGCCACCACCATGGCCGGAGAACCCCGGTGGGTAGATGTGTTCCTCAAGGAACCAGAGATGCTCGGTGTCAACGAACTCGGTGACTCCGCGGTGAAGATCCGTCTTCTCCTGACCGTGGCAACCGAGCAACGCTGGGCCGTAAAGCGCGAGTTCCTCAAGCGTGTGAAGATCAACCTCGACAACGCAGGCATCGAGATCCCCTACGCCTACCTCAACGTAGTCCTAAAACAAGACGACTGAGCCCGCCTGGCGGATAGGCGGACGCTCGTCTGGGGTTCGCCGTTCTCAGAGCCCCCTCTGTCTCGTTCCTCGACATCTCCCCCACTGCGTGAGGGAGAGAAGAGTCCGGTTCTTTCCCTCTCCCAGCTGCTGGGGGAGGTGCCGAGCCTGCGAGGCGGAGGGGGCAAAGAGGCCAGCAGAGGGATCAACTACCCACCGTTGGCTTCGCCTGATCCCCCTAGCTCCTCGCAGGGCTCGTCGCTTATCCCCCTTAAAAGGGGGATGGCTAGAAGAG
>CAYUJA010000076.1:0-8392 GCA_964444875.1 uncultured Acidimicrobiaceae bacterium
AGGACCGGGGGAGAGATCCCTTCTTGTTCCTCCCTCACGGAGTGGGGGAGGTGCCGAGCTTGCGAGGCGGAGGGGGCCAATCAACCCCTATCCGCGCATCCTCCAAGGACCAAGGACCAAGTACCTCAGCTCCCTCGCACTTCCACCATCACCTGATCGAGCGGCTTGCGCGTCAGGTCCGGCACACGGCAGTCGTCGGCTGCGTAGCCAATGGGGAACAGCATGAACGGGCGTTCGTTGTCCGGCCGGTCGAGGAGGTCGCGCAGGAACACCATCGGGTTCGGTGTGTAGGTCAGCGTCGACAGACCCATCCGATGGAGCGCGTCGATGAACATTCCACAGGCGATCCCGACGGACTCCTTGACGTGGTAGTGGTGCTGGCGCTCGCCGTTGGGCAGTGTGCCGTATCGCTGTTCGAAAACGACAACGATCCAAGGTACGGTCTCGAGGAACGGCTTTCGCCAGTTGGTCCCCAGTGGTTCGAGAGTTTTCTGCTGGTGTGGCGGCAGGCGTCCTCCCTCGTAGCCCTGCCGCTCCACGTCTTGTGCGGCGATCCGAATCGCTCGCTTCACAGAGCGGTCGCCCACGAGCACGAACGTCCAGGGTTGTTTGTGTGCGCCACTCGGCGCCGTGGACGCACACCTGATAGCAGTCTCGATCATCGAGCGCGGAACGTGACGGTCGGAGAACTCGCGCACGGACCGCCTCGCGTCCATCTCGATGAAGATGCTCTCGGCGATGGATTCGCGCTCACCTGCTGGAACGCTGATCGGTCGGTACGGCACTGTCGGATGACCCATAGCGACACTCTACGCCTCTCCCGCCCCTTCGAAGGCTCTCAGGCGACCCGCTGGACCTCGAGTTGGGCACGGGCCGACGTGCGCGCTCGTGTGAAGACCTCATGTGCCTCGGTGTGTGACAACGAGAAGTCGAGGTCGTCGCGTACCGGAACGTCGACGACGAAATCGGCACCTTCGATGGTGCGCGGCAGGGAGTACCTGGCCCTGATCCCAGAGACGAGCACCGCCTTGGCGAGCGAGTACGGCCCTGAGATCCGCTGATGGATGTGCCGGTCTCCGTCGAGAACGAGGCGGAACCCGAACACCGGCCGGTCATGGGATACCACACCGATCGGATAGTTCGCCGCCATGGCGCCGTCGGAGAAGACGACCCGTTCCTCGGCGATGGTGTCGAAGAGCGTTACCGGGGTGAACAGGAACGGAACGGCTGCGGACATGATCAGCGAACGAGCCACGGAGAACGTGTTCGGGTCTATGCCGTACCCCGGCAGGCAGTGTGGGAATGCGACACCTGCTCCGTGTGTGAGGTCGGTGGCGACGACCTCGAGTGCTCCCTCCGGCAGATCGGCGAAGGTCCGAATCCCCTTGCGTACGAGCATCTTGCGCCACACTGCCTCGATCCTCTTCGTGCGGTTGATGCCGCGGTATGCGAGCAGAGCGAGGTGGTTGCCGATGACCGGGATCCGGGCGACGGGAACCGGGTCGAGCAACCCGGGCCAGTCCATGCCTGCCACCTGTTCTTCGAGTTCGCCCGCGTTGTAACCAGCCGCGAGCAGTGCGGCCACAAGCGCACCGGCAGAGGTGCCGACGGTCTTGTGGAAGGTGAACCCGGCATCGAGTGCGCCTGCTGCTGCGCCTGCGAGTGCGATGCCTCTGACCCCGCCACCTTCGAATACTGCGTTGATCTCCATACGTCGGCAACGCCCCGAACCGACGTGGTGAGCGACGGAATGTCACCTATATGACAAATGTCGGGAACGGATGCGCGTCCGGGCGAGTTGGTAGGGGTATGGAAAGACTTGAAGATCAACATGCGGCATGGCTGGCCAGAACGTTCGGCAGAACGGATTATCTCCCACTCACGAGGGAGGATGCGATTGCATTGTCCCAGGCTGGCGCAGTCATCGACAAGTACAAGGGGACACATCTGTTCAAGGAGGGTGGGACCTCGGATGCGGCGTTCGTGATCCAGGAAGGCGAGGTCGAGTTGTACCGGAGTTCGGCGTCTGGTCGATCGGTGGTCGGGCGTGTCGGACCCGGCGCGGTCGTCGGAGACATCGCGATGTTCCAGGATCAGCCGTACCTGTCCTCAGCACGGGCAGTAACGACCGTGCGAGCGCTGCGCCTAGAGCGCGACGCGCTGTTCCCCCTCCTTCTTGCCAGGCCGGTGATCGCCATGCGCTGGCTGGTGACGGGGCTCGGACAACTCGAGGCTACCCAGCGCAGCTTGATCAGGCTGATGAACAGGACCGTCCTCGAACAGGTGGCGGAACTCCTCCTCGACGAGCAGGATCGCTTTGGTGAAGTTCGCCTGTCTCAAGCGACGATCGCCGAGCTGCTCGGTGCCAGCCGCCAATCCGTCAACGAAGCTCTCGGGCGGCTCAAAGAGGGCGGATCCATCGACACCGGGTACCGCCGGATATCGGTCATCGACGACCGTGGGCTCGTAGCGGCTTCATCGAGTTAGGCCTTTCTGGCCGCAAGCCAGATCACGAACAGCCCCACGGCGCCTGCCGCTGCGAGGAACACGAAGCTCTCCACGAGCACGCTGGTGAACGGTTCAAGCGGGGGCCCTTCGAGGTTGCCTGAGACCAGGAGAAGGACGACCACCCCTGCCCCTATCGCTGTCCCTCTGAGGACGCCGCGGTAGCCATCTGGTTGGCCGCGCAGCATGAACGCAGGGAGCAGCGGCAACAAGACCGGCCCGAGGTGGAGTGTCGTTGCCGGTCTGAGGATCGCAGCGAAGAACCAAACGGCCGCGATGGCCACGGTCCATCCGAGAACGGCGCGCAACGAGTTCGATGATGCGTTGGTAGTTGTCATGATGTCCCAACACAGCCTACATGGGGTCTGCCGTGGATCTGTCGGAGAAGCGACACACGGGGGACCGTTTCGGTGCTGGGAAGCGTTCGAAGCATGACAGGGGAGAGGAGTTGCATGACATGGCGTTCGGTCGCTCTCGTCTGTTCCCTCGCTCTGGTAGCAGTCGCGTGCAGCTCCCGCGTTGATGGATCGGTCACGACACCGGCGCCTGGTGCGAGCGGCCAACAGACGCCACATGCCGACGCCGTTCCTGGAGACGGGCCTGCGATCGTTGCCTTCCCACAGGGCCCGAGTGCGCTCGATGACCCGCTGTCCTCCGAGTTTCCTCAGCCGCTCATCGACCCCCGCGACCTCGTGTCGGGAGGCCCACCACCAGACGGGATACCGTCGATCGACAGGCCGGTGTTCCTCGACGTTGCAGACAACCTCGACCTACTCCCGGCGAACGAACCTGTCATCGCTCTCGAGATAAACGGTGACGCCAGGGCGTACCCCGTGCGGGTGATGGTGTGGCACGAGATAGTCAACGACACCGTCGGCGGGGTTCCCGTGGCCGTAACGTATTGCCCGCTGTGCAATTCAGCGGCAACTTACGACCGGCGTGTCGACGGAGCAGAGACGACCTTCGGCACGTCGGGGTTGCTGTATGCGTCGGCGCTCGTGATGTACGACAGAGCAACAGAGAGCCTGTGGACCCATTTCGACGGCACGGGTGTCATCGGTGTGCTCACCGGCGAGGTACTCGATGCGTATTCGTCGCCACTCCTGGCATGGGACGACTTCCGCTCGGCCTACCCAACGGGACAGGTTCTCGATTGGACGAGAACCGGGTTCACGAGGGACTACGGGCGCAACCCATATGTCGGATACGACGACCCAGGGAGGACGCCGGATCTCTTCAGGGGTACTGTTGACGGCCGTGCCGCAGCGATGCGCCGGGTGGTAGGCGTCACCGTCGCGGGGGAGTCTGTCGCCTATTCACTCGACGCTATCTCTGCGGGGCAGGGAACCGCCACCCCGGTGACGGTGGGAGGTGAAGACCTGACGATCTTCTGGAAGGCCGGTCAAGCCAACGCCCTCGATGGTGAAACGATCTCCGGGGGTCGAGATGTCGGGTCGATCGGCGTGTTCGTCTCGTCTGTCGACGGGATGGCGCTCACCTTCACCCACGATGGCGAAACGTTTCTCGATGCTGAGACCGGGTCGTTGTGGTCGATAACAGGCGAGGCTCTCGCAGGGCCGTTGAAGGGCAGGATCCTCGAGCGTGTGCAGCATCTGGACACCTTCTGGTTCGCATGGGCGACCTACCGCCCCGATACGTCGCTCATTGAGGGCTGATACCACCAGGACCGTATGCTGTGCCGCGATGCCCCTATGGACCGGGGCGGAGGCCCACATGAATTTCTCAGCATGGTTGCCGATCGCAGCGGTGTTCCTCGTTGCCGCAGCGGTTGCGTTCTGGCATCTGGCGACACATCGTGTTCCCTACATGCCCAAGTGGGCGTGGATCCTCCTCGTCATCGTGGGGTTCCCCTTCGGGTCGATCATCTACATCGCCGTCGTTATGTTCGGTGCCGGTACGGTCAGAGAGGATGCCGAGGGCCGTCCCATCGACGAGTGACGTTCTCGCCCGTCTGGTCGCGCGTGACCCGTGGAGTCACCGCCGAGCGCCAGTATCGTTGCACGAGTTCGCACGACGTTCCAGGAGGCCCACATGGCGATAGACATCCAGTCGGTGTCGTTCGCCTATCCCGATGGCACAGCACCGATCGAAGACGTGTCGTTCAAGGTGCCGACAGGCTCTGTGACCGCGCTTGTCGGCCCGAACGGTGTTGGCAAGACCACCATGCTCGAGATCGTCGCAGGGTTTCTTCGCACCGATGAAGGCACCGTCCGAACCGACACCGAGATCTCCTACATGCGCCAGAACCCCGGGTTCGATGATCTGAGCGGTACCTCCGTCCTCGACGCCCTTGCCCTGTCGTTGCCTCGATCGCTGCATGCCGTACATGATGAACTTCAGAGGCTGTACGCCCACGAGGGGGAGGGGAGTGGCATGGATCTCGCCCACCAACTCGACATCTGGCAGTCTCTCGGTGGGTATGACGCCGAGGCGCAATGGGATCAGGTCACACGGGCGGTCCTGGGCCAGGGGCTCGCACAAGCATCAGACCGAAGGCTCGCAGAACTCTCGGGCGGTGAACGAAAGGCGCTCATCTTGAGGTCGTACCTCGCTTCGAGCGTCCCGTCGCTCATCCTCGATGAGCCTGACAACTTTCTCGATCTGTACTCGAAGGCGTGGTTGGCATCGGAGTTGAAGGCGACCTCCAAGACGATTCTGCTTGTCTCGCACGACCGGACACTGTTGAGCGATGCTGTCGGGCGTATCGTCTCGCTCGAACACAATGGCGTGTGGACGCACGGCGCAAGTTATCGGACCTTCCCCGCCGCGAGAGCCCACCGCACAGCCAGGTTGGCCAAGGATCTCGATGCCTGGAAGGCCGAAGAGCGGCGCCTGTACCGGTACTACAAGCTTCTCAAACAGCGTGCCTCGGCGAGCGAAGCGATGGCGGCACGCGCAGATGCCGCCCAGACACGGTGGGAACGCTTCAAGACCGCCGGCCCGCCACCGCTGCCGCCGCCCCAACGTGAGATCACGACACGGTTCGAGGGCTCGCGCACAGGCAAAGAAGCGGTGAGGTTGACGGGCTTCGAGGTTGGGGGACTCGTGGGGGAGTTCAGCGTCACGGTCTACAACGAGGACAGGGTCGCCCTGCTCGGGGAGAACGGCGTGGGCAAGTCCACGTTCCTCAAGGCTCTCGTGGGAGGTCGACACGTTGATGATGAGTCCGTGCGCTTCGGCCCCACCGCGCGTATTGGGTATTTCTCCCAGGACAACACGATCGCATCGGGGAATGCAGCACTCCTCGATGTTGTCCTCCCTTCGTTCCGCAACGAGAACGAAGCGCGCAGCGCCCTGGGTAGGTACCGCCTCGGTGAACACGTCCGCCACAGGTTCGACGAACTCTCCGGGGGCCAGAAGGCACGTGTCCAGTTGCTGCTGCTCGAACGCACACGGCCGAACGTCCTGCTGCTCGACGAACCTACGGACAACCTGGACCTCGAGTCCATCCTGGTGATCGAGGAGGCGCTTGTCGATCTCGACGCGACATTGCTTGCGATCACACACGACGCAACGTTCACGCGTGTGTTCAACCGTTTCATCCTCTTCGACGGCGATGGGGTGGTTGCCGAAGCACCGTCACGCGACAGGGCGCTCGACTTGGCCGGCAAGCGTGGACTCTCGTTGCTCGATGAGTCGGGTGTCACGATTCTGAGCATCTGAGCGTGATCGAGGCCAACATAGAGCGAATTACACGCGTGTAAGCCGTAATATCCCGTCGCGGGCCCAGGCCCGCTTTCTACCGAAAAGGGAAAACCATGAAGAAACTGATCGCACTCGTGTTGGCCATGGCATTCGTCGTGGCAGCATGTTCATCCACCAGCACCGAGGAAGCCGTCACGGCCTACTGTGACGATCTCGGCAACCTGAAGTCATCCCTCGTGTCGATGACCGATCTGGACATCGGCTCGACGCTCGATGACGTGAACAACGCCAAGGAAGAGGTCAAGAAGGCCTACGACAAGACCGTCGAATCCGCCCAGGGCGTCGACGACGCCGTCCTCAAGGAGATGGAGAACGCCACGTCTGAATGGCAGAAGGCCGTGGACGCCATCGCGTCCGATGCGACCATCGAGGATGCGCTCGTGACGGTCCAGGCCGCAGACGGTGCGTACATCGTCGCGATCGATGCTGCATTGAGCAAGGTGACCTGCAAGTAGCACCCGAACACACCAACGACTCGATGGGGCGGCCTTCGGGCCGCCCCATCGCTGTATCCACCACCATCCAAGCGCCCATAATCCACGTTATGTAACATTCAGGACTTTGGCGTCCAGAAGCGCCGTATATGGCGGATGCGGACGCCAAAGTCCTGAATTCTCCCCTATCCTCGTGTGTGCGGCGCCCCGGCCGCAGATCCCTTCCGTGAAACGCCGGTTCTGTCATGCTCACATTCGCACTCACAGCCTTCCTGACCCTGTTCGTGATCATCGATCCGATCGGTCTGTCGTCGCTGTTCCTCGGTGTCACGGAGGGATACTCGCCCCGGCGGCGTCGATCGACGGCCCTGAGAGCAGTGCTCATCGGGGCGGGGATCCTCATCGTCTTCCTGTTCGCTGGTGGTCCGCTGTTGGGCTACCTGGGGGTGAGCATCGATGCGTTGCGCATCGCAGGTGGCCTGATCCTCTTCAAGGTCGCGTTCGACATGGTGCTTGCCAGGCGTGAGCGCCAAACAGAGTCCGAGGAGGAAGAGGCGCATCAAAGGGACGACGTTGCCGTGTTTCCGCTTGCGATCCCGCTCATCGCCGGACCAGGAGCATTCGCGACCTTGCTCGTGCTTGCAACCGAGATCGACAACGATCCGATCTACCTCGCAATCCTCGTCGGTGCCGTGATCGTCGTTCTCGCGCTGGTGTATATCGGTTTCCGACTCGCTACGCGGATCCAGCGGATCCTCGGTGAGACGGGTACCGCCGTGATCACGCGCGTGCTCGGGATCATCCTCGCTGCGCTAGCGGTGCAACTGGTCATCGACGCAGTGGTCGACATCGTTGCCACCATGTGACGATGTCTATCGGATCAGGTGAGCGGAGCCGCCGCGAACGGTGTCGAGAATCGCAGGCACCATACGAGAACGGTCTTGTGGATGGCGGGATCGTACTCCGGGGGTAGCTCGTAGTTCTGTCCCCCGATATTCCCCTTGATCTTGCCCAGATCGATGTAGGCCTCGGGCGTTCCCCCCTCGTAGGTGTCGCTCTCGAGGAGCCACACGAAGAGGTCTGGCCCGTTCTGGATGTTCGTATCGTCCTCGAACCGGAGGATCTGCTTTCCGTCCTGTTCATAGACCGTGGCGGTGCCCACGGCAGAGTGGTCGACACCGAAGAACTCGCCCTGAGAGATGACCGTAGGGTCGGACGCAGAAGGCTGCGTCGTCGACGGCGTCTGGGTTGGGCTCGTCGTGGTGACGCCAGGGACCGTTGATGTCGACTGGTCCGCGGCGATGTCCCCTGTCGCGAGGGTCGTCTCCGTCGTGAACGCATCTGAGAGCGACTCGTCCACGGAGTCGTCTATGAACAGCTTGTCCGGTCGGATCGCAAGGAAGGCAACGATGATCGATGTCACTCCCACGGCGATGATGATCCATCTATAACGTCTGAAGAAATTCACGGTCTGTCCCCTGTGTCTGGATATGTGTGTCTGAGAATGTTGGTTCCCAAAGTACCCCGTGGTGCCGTCTTCACCAGGTGTGTTTCGCGATTGTTCAGACTTGCCGTGCGTTGCGGTGCCCCGTGGAGGACTGCTAGCGTCGTAGCGATCACGGCGGAAGGAACACGATGCTGTACGTGGCGTTCCTGCGGGCGATCAACACGGGGAACCGGCGGATCAAGATGGTGGACCTGCGCACCCTCTATGACGAGCTGGGGTT
>CAYUJA010000077.1:0-8333 GCA_964444875.1 uncultured Acidimicrobiaceae bacterium
GATGATCCCCCAGGCAGCCATCGCGATGCTCGCCTGTGCCAGGCTCGGTGTGGTCCATTCCGTCGTGTTCGGAGGTTTCGCGTCGCGTGAACTCGCTGTGCGGATCGATGACTGCAAACCGAAGGCTGTGATCTCTGCTTCCTGTGGCGTGGAGGTCGACCGTGTGATCGAGTACAAACCACTGCTCGACGCCGCGATAGAACTCGCAGAGCACACGCCGCAACACACCATCATCTACCAGCGTGAGATGGCGACCGCGACCATGGTGCCCGGCAGGGACCTCGACTGGGAACGCGAGATGGAGGATGCCGTTGCCCATGGATGCGTGACCGTCGCTGCAACCGACGCCTTGTACATCCTCTACACGTCGGGCACGACGGGCGAACCCAAGGGGATCATCCGCGACAACGGCGGGCATGCAGTAGCGCTGAAGTGGTCAATGAGCAACATCTACGCGATCGACCCCGGCGAGGTGTGGTGGGCGGCATCCGACGTCGGCTGGGTCGTTGGACACTCCTACATCGTCTACGCGCCGCTCATCCACGGAGCCACGTCGATCCTCTACGAGGGCAAGCCCGTCGGCACACCCGACGCCGGCGCGTTCTGGCGCGTCATCTCCCAGCACAGCGTCGCCAGTATGTTCACGGCCCCCACCGCGATCCGTGCCATCCGCCAGCAGGACCCAGACGGTGCCCTGATCGCGGGCTACGACCTCTCGAAGTTCCGTTCACTGTTCCTCGCAGGGGAACGCTGTGACCCGGACACGCTCGGATGGGCAGGCGAGAAGCTGGGCGTACCCGTTGTCGACCACTGGTGGCAGACCGAGACCGGATGGGCCATCGTCGCCACCTGCCTCGGTATCGAACACACCAAGATCGTCCCAGGGTCGCCAGGCCGACCTGTACCCGGGTGGGATGTGGTGGTACTCGACCCGGACGGCGCCGAGGTGCCTCCGGGCGAGATAGGTGCCATATGCATACGCCTGCCGATGCCTCCGGGGTCGCTGCCGAACCTGTGGCACGCCCAGGAGCGGTTCGAAAGGACGTACCTCACAGCGTTCCCCGGATATTATGAGACCGCAGATGCAGGGTTCAAGGACGCCGACGGGTACGTGTCCGTCATGGCGCGCACAGACGACATCATCAACGTTGCAGGCCACAGGCTCTCCAACGGAGCGCTCGAAGAGGTCCTCGCGTCGCACCCCGACGTCGCTGAATGCGCCGTCATCGGTGTGGCAGACCCGCTCAAGGGGCAGTTGCCCGTCGGATTCCTCGTGCTCAAGGTCGGTGCGGAGCGGAACAACGACGAAGTCGTGAGCGACGTCATCGCTGCGGTACGAACCGAGATCGGCCCGGTCGCTGCGTTCAAGACGGCCGTCGTCGTCGACCGTCTCCCCAAGACACGCTCAGGGAAGATCCTGCGTGGCACCATCGTCAAGATCGCCAACGACGAACCGTGGACGATGCCTGCCACAGTCGACGATCCTGCCATCTTCGATGACATCTCGGAGGCGCTCGAGACCGTCGGTTACCCGAGGCGCCCCCATGGGCACGACTGACCACCTGCGCTCACCGATCGCCGGTTCGGTCGTTGCCGTGAACACAGCCGCCGGGTCTCCCATCGCCGCTGGTGAAACCGTGTGTGTCATCGAATCGATGAAACTCGAGTACCCGGTGACGTGTCGTGTCCAGGGAACCGTCGCCTCGATCGACGTCAACGTCGGAGACGTCGTTTCCGAAGGCCACATCCTGGCGGTCATCGACCAGACGCCACCGGGAACCGTCGTAGTTACGGACGAAGCCGCCCCCGACACCTCCGACGACCCTGCGCTCGTCGAGATGCGCGGCCGACGCACGCTGACCACCGACGATGGACGGCCCGATGCGGTGGCCAAAGTGCACGCAGACGGCAAACTCACCGCCCGTGAGAAGGTGTCGCTGCTGCTCGAAGGGGCAGACCCGCTCGAGTACGGGACGTTCACCATCGCGGCCCAGCGGGCACGCAGGTCCGTCGAAGATCTGATCGCCCGCACACCAGCCGATGGCCTCGTCGCAGTGGTCGGGTCCGTCAACGCCGGCCTGTTCCCTCCCGAGGCATCCCTGACCGCGGTCCTCGCCTACGACGTCACCGTTCTCGCAGGCACACAGGGTGCCCAGAACCACCGCAAGACCGACAGGTTGTTCGACGTCGCCCGAACCCGCGGCCTGCCCGTCGTGCTGTTCGCTGACGGAGGAGGTGGCAGGCCCGGGGACACAGAGACCACGGGCAAGTCTGGCCTCGACGTGCCGACGTTCGCTGCCCTGGCGCGACTCTCAGGGTCCGTTCCCCTGGTGGCGGTCGTATCTGGCTACTGCTTCGCCGGGAACGCGGTACTCGCAGGTATGTGCGACGTGATCATCGCAACCGAAGGTGCACATATCGGTGCGGGCGGCCCTGCGATGATCGAAGGCGGAGGACTCGGTACGGTACCACCCGATGAGATCGGGCCTGCGTCCGTGCATACCGCGACAGGGCTCATCGATATCCTCGTCTCCGACGATGCTGAGGCGGTCGCCGAGGCACGAACGTACCTCGGTTTCTTCCAGGGAGCGACCCCAACGTGGTCCCACACCGACCAGGACGATCTTCGCCCGGCGATACCCCACAACCGCAAGACCGCATACGACGTCCGTGCCATCATCACCACACTTGTCGACACCGGGTCGATGCTCGAACTGAAGCAGAGCTACGGCACGGCCATGGTGACAACACTCGCCAGAGTCGAGGGCCACCCCGTTGGGATCATGGCGAACGACCCGCGCCACAGCGGCGGTGCGATCGACGCGGACGCCGCAGACAAGGGCAGGCACTTCATTGAACTGTGCTCGACATTCGGCATCCCGATCGTCTCTCTGATCGACACACCGGGGATCATGGTCGGGCCCGCCGCTGAGGAGCAGGCGACCGTCCACCACGCGTCTCGCCTCTTCGTGGCTGGAGCCAACGCGGCGGTTCCGGTCATGGCAGTGGTGACACGCCGCGGCTACGGACTCGGTGCGATGGCGATGGCAGCGGGAGGCTTCAAGGAAACCGCGTTCACCGTTGCATGGCCGTCGGCGACCATAGGGCCCATGGGCCTCGAGGGCGCAGTCAGACTCGGTTACCGCAGAGAACTCGACGCCATCGATGATGTGACCGAGCGCGAGCAGCGATACGAGGAACTCGTGGCCGGCGCCTACGACGATGGCAAGGCGATCAACGCCGCAACATGGTTCGACGTCGATGAAGTGATCGACCCCGCAGACACGAGGAGATGGATCGCGACGTTCCTACGAGCGTGATGCCAGTGCCACAGCGACCTCGGCCGCCACCCTGGCGTTGTTCTCTGACAGGGCGAGGTTGGCCGGGATGTTGCGCCCGTCGAGCGCCTTCGAGATCTCCCCGAGCACGAATGGTGTGACGGCAGCGCCGACGATCCCCCTGCGTTCAGCCTCGGCGAGCGCACCGTCCATCGCTCCCTGGATCTCGTCTGAGGACAGCGCATCTGCATGGGGGATCGGGACGGCGAGCAGCATGCCACCACCCCACTCGAGCCTCTCGGCGAGCACACCAGCGACCGATTCGGGCGTGTCGAGGCGCAGCGGCGCCGGTAGTCCGCTCGAGCGTGCATAGAACATCGGGAACTCGTCTGTCTGATACCCGATCACGGGCACGGACAGCATCTCGAGGTGTTCGAGGGTCCCAGGGATGTCGAGGAACGCTTTGGCCCCGGCCGACACCGTGAGCACCGGGTATCTGGCTATGGCTCCGAGGTCCGCGGACACGTCTCGGGATGCTGAAGCACCGTGATGCACGCCGCCGATCCCACCCGTTGCGAACACACGGATGCCGGCTCGCGCTGCAATGGCGAGGGACGCGGACACGGTGGTCGCCCCGACTGCCGACCGGTTGGCGACGGCAGCCGCGAGGTCGCGTTCGGCGGTCTTGGTCGCCTCACCGAGTATCCGCTCATGCATGTCCTCATCGAGGCCGACACGCACCGTGCCATCGACGACCGCAGTGACGGCGGGGACGGCGCCGACGCTCGTGACCGCGGCAAGGGTTCTTCCGAGCGCTTCCTCGTTCGCAGGTGACGGCAAGCCGAGGTTCGAGAAGATCGTGCTTTCGAGGGCGACCACAGGCCTACCGGCATCGAGCGCATCCGCTACGGCCGCGCTCAAGATGATGTTCGACATGGGGACTCCCGTTCTCGCTGCGTCTCACAAGACTACGAGGTGAGGCGTGTGAGCACACCAGCAGCTACGTCGTGTCCGCGTCGTAGAGCAGCCTCGACGTCGGCTGAATCCATCATCGCGGTGATGAACCCTGCCGCGAAAGCGTCCCCCGCCCCGGTCGTATCGCGTACCGTGGCGATAGGCGTTGCAGGCACACGGGCGACGACGGCTGACCCATCCAATGCCACGGCCTCGTGCGGGCCGTCCTTCACGACGGTGATTTCCGCACCCGCGATGCCACCCGCCCTGGAGATGCCGAGGAGGTCGGCCTCATCCCGGTTGCACAGCACGACCTTCGGACCGAAGTGGTGGAGCATGTCGGCGAATCGGCCCACGCCCAATGTTTCGATGATGGCGACCGACGACACATCGATGCTCACCGCTCCCCCGCGCCCGGCCACCGTTGCAATGGCGCCCGCCGACACCTCGGCGAGCGGTCCATGCACGAGCGAGTATGCGGGGACGTGGAGCCAGGTGACACCAGCGAGGTCGGCATCGCCGATATGGTCGAGTTCCACGGCGGCTGCACGGTCTGGCAGCATCGAGCGTTCACCTGTTGGATCGACGAGCACGACGATCGTGCCGGTCCTCCCTTCTCGCTGAACGACGGCATCGACACCCGCAGCGACCAGGTCGGACACCAGGGAGGTAGCGATCGCATCCGTCCCGACTCTGCCGATGAACCGGACGGTGGCGCCGGTTCCCGCCGCGGCAACAGCTACATTCGCAGCGCTGCCACCTCTGCGCCGGTGGATCTCGACGCCGGTGTCTGTGCCGTGCGCGATGTCGGTGCTCAGCCAGGCAACGACGTCCTCGACGAGGTCACCGATGCAACAAAGCACGGGAATCGATCAGGTGAAGATCTCCTAGGATTCCCTATTCGCCTTCGCCCGCTTGCGTTTCTTGATGAACACCACGGCAGCGATTCCACACACGGCGACAAGGGTTCCGCAGATCAAGACGCGCCTGGGCAACCGCCGTGCCCTCGCTGTCACGTTCTCGACCACCCTGTCGGCGACCTGGACGATCGCGTCCGCTTGTTCGAGCGTTTCTTGGACGGCGACGATGCCGCGCTGGATCTGATCGACAGATCCTTGCGCGAATTCAATGGACTCTGCAGCGGTCATGGAACTTCCTCTTCCATCGGGTACGCACAATGTTACCGAAAGATTCCGTCGTGGCGACCGTGAATCGACAACCGACGGAATACTCGGGCGGTGGACCGGTTCTTCGGCGTATGGACGAGCGCCCCGGTAACGGGGCCGGGTTCATGAGGCGTGACTCGACACGGATTCGAGGCTGACCCGTATGCAGAGGCCGCCGCCGCGCAGGTTCGTCGCCGTGGTGGTTCCACCGGACTGTTTCACGAGGTGCGCAACGATCGCCAACCCGAGTCCCGTGCCAGGCTCGTCAGAGTCGCCCCGCCAGAAACGGTCGAAGAGCCTGTCGAGGTCTTCTTCGGGGACGCCGGGACCAGAGTCGGTGACCTCGACGATGCAGCGGCCGTGGTCACCACGCGTTGCCGACACCGACGTGGCACTGCCACGGGGCGTATAACGCAGGGCGTTGTCGATGAGGTTGTCGAGTATCTGCTCGAGGGCGCCTGGCAACACGACGGCCTCACAGTCCATCCCATCTCCGACATGCATGTCGAGGGCGATCCCACGCTCGACAGCTACCGGCTCCCACAGGCTGATCCGCTGTCCGATGATGTCCGCCACATCGACGGGGACAGTCGTCGGGGATCCCGCACGCGATAGTTCGAGCAACTGGTCGACGAGCACGCTGAGCCGTTCCAGCTCGACGACGGTCTCACCGAGCGCTGCAAGCTCATCATCGGAGGCCGTCGCCTCCAGGTTCTCCAGCCGCAAGCGCAAGGCCGTGAGAGGCGTGCGCAGCTGGTGGGACGCGTCGGCGACGAACGAGCGCTGCGACTCAACGAGGGACTCCACACGCTCTGCCATGTCATCGAACGTTGCAGCGAGTTCGGACAGCTCAGGCGGTGCAGCGGCGATGTCTGCCCTCGCCGAGAGGTCGCCGTCGGCTATACGGGCCGCAGCATCGGCGAGACGAGCGACCGGGCGTGTCACGGACCGTGCAACGGCGAACGCGACGACAGCGGTGGTACCAACAGCTATGAAGACGACAAGAGCAAGGCTCAACCACATCCTCGCTACCTGGGCCTCCACGTCGCTGTTGAACACGGTCAGACGCACGGCGCCGTACACGTGTGCCCCCGACGCAACGGGCACGGCAACGACGAACAGTTCCTCACCGAGGGTCGTTGAGTACCGTGTGCCGGAGAACCGTTCGCCATCCAGCGCGGTTGCGATCTCCGGGCGACTCGCGAACGACCTCGGTACGTCATCGCCTGAATCGATGACGGACATGCCTTCGACATCGACGACCACGACCCGTACTCCGGTTCGTTGTGCATACGCCAGGGCGGGCGTCGGGTCTATCTCGAGACCATGCTGGAGGGAATCTTCATAGATCGTCGCCAGAACAACGGCGTCGCGCTCGAGGGCAACAGCGAACTGTTCACGTTGCCGTTCAGCAAAGACGATGCCGAACGGGATGGCAAGGGCCGCAGCGAGCACGAGGACGATCGCCACATACCCTGCGAGCAGCCTCCGTGTCACTGATCGGACCCGACGAACTGATACCCGACACCGCGCACGGTTCGGATGAGGTCGGGGTCACCGAGTTTCTTGCGCAGTGAGGCGATGTGGACGTCGAGCGTCTTGGTCGATCCCCACCAGTTCTCGTCCCACACAGAACGCAAGATCTCATCTCGCGACAGGACTGCACCCTGATCGCTCGTGAGGAAGTCCAGCAGGTCGTATTCTTTCGGTGTCAGGCTGATCTCATCCCCATCGAACGTGACCGTACGGGTGCGATGGTCGATCGAGAGGCGACCGAACTCCACCGTGTCATCGTACGACGCCGACCCGCCAGATGCACGACGTGTCACCGCCCGTATCCGGGCAGTGAGTTCTCTGAATCCGAACGGCTTGGTGATGTAGTCGTCCGCACCGAGATCGAGGAGCGATACACGATCGATCTCGTCTGAACGCGCTGTCACGACGATGATCGGGACCTCAGACACTTCACGGATCTTCGCCGTGACCACCTCACCGTCGATGTCGGGAAGTCCGAGGTCCAACAGCACGACGTCATAGCCGTCCTGGGCTATCGCCTCTTTCCCCGAGCGAACCCAGGTCACGTCGTAGCCTTGACGCTGCAAACCTTCCACCAGAGGCTTGGCGATTCCGAGGTCGTCTTCAACGAGCAGGATGCGCATCACGCCATGCTCGCAGGTCTGAGGGAGGTACAGAAACTTCTTTACCTGATTCTTACCTGGACCTTCCCTTCTGCTCACCTGCGGTTTGTATCTTTGACATGACACATCAGCTCTCATAGGGAGAATCCATGAACCATCGTACGGCAATCATCACAGCGGCATCCGTCGCCGTCGTCATCGCAGCCGCTACCGCTGCGATCGCCACGAACCTCGGCATCCTCGACGGCGCGACGGCATCGTCGGACGTCGGTACCCTCTCGCTCGAGACCGTGGTGACGAGCCCCGGATCCAGCGCTACCGAGGCACCCTCTAGTGCCGTTGTGCTCGTCGAGGACACGGCCGAGTCCGTAACAGAGCAGGATCCAGACACCGCGACCACCGGTGAACTCACCGCCTATGCGGTAGGTGACGCTGGCGTCGTCACCTTGAGCAACGATGGAGCGATGCTGACAGTCGTCGATATCGTGGCGAACCCTGGATGGGAAACCGCTCAGATCCTCGACGGGACGTCCGTTGACATTGGTTTCGTCGGGGCCGACGGCGGCTCGTTGCAGTTCACCGCTGAACTCGACGACACAGGAGCCATCGTCACAGCCGTCAACGACCTGGCAGCGGGCGACGTGGTCGTGATCACCGAGACCGTATACGAAGACGGAACGCCTGCCAACGATGTCTCGAGCGGTACATACGACGACGATGACGAGTACGAGTCAGAAGACGACGATCAGTACGAGTCGGACGACTACTACACGGTCGGTGAAGATTCGATCGAAGTG
>CAYUJA010000078.1:0-8261 GCA_964444875.1 uncultured Acidimicrobiaceae bacterium
GGGACGATGAGGTCGACGGTTCAAATCCGTCCGTCCCGACCAAGCCCCTCCGACACCGGAGGGGCTTCGTCATGTCACGAACCGCTGAACCGTGGTTTTCTCTTCTCGATGAACGCTGAGACACCCTCGTAGAAGTCATCTGTCTCTGCCGCAGCCAGTATCGAATCGGCCTCGGCGTCCATCTGTGTGAACGGGTCGTTCCCGTACGAAGCCATGAGCAGCTCGCGTGCCCTCACATAGGCACGTGTCGGACCTTTCGCCAGCTTCCCTGCGAGTTTCGCCACAGCCGCGTCGAAGTCATCCTCAGGCACCACCTGATTGACGATCCCGAGATCGAGCGCTTCACCCGCAGACAGGACACGGTTCGTGAGGATGAGTTCCATCGCCCGGCGCGTCCCCACGAGCCTCGGCAGGAAGAAGGTGCTCGAACCATCGGGTGATACGCCGATGCCGGTGTAGGCCATGGTGAACACCGCACTGTCGACCGCTACTGCGAGGTCGGTCGCCATGGCAAGCCCCATCCCCGCACCGGCCACGACCCCGTTGATCGCGGCGATCGTGGGAAACGGTGCCGTGAGCAGTTTCGAGACCGACCCGTGCAACCCGTCGAGGACCGCCTGCATCGTTTCGTGAGGAGCATCACGCTTGTCGTAGAACGCCTGGACGTCGCCCCCTGCGCTGAACCCGCGCCCGGTGCCTGTGATCACGAGGACCCTGACGCTCGTGTCCGCGACCAGACCATCCATGGCAGCATCGAACTGCGCGCCCATCGACACACTGAGCGCGTTCATCGACCCCGGGTCGTTCAGTCTCAGGGTGGCGACACCATCGTTGACAGTGGTGGCGATCAATGACATGAAGAACTCCGGTACTCGGGGCTCCAGACAGTAGACACCACCACGGGTGTCATCAGGACTTTGGCGTCCAGAAGCGCCATATACGGCGCCGTTGGACGCCAAAGTCCTGAGAATCAGCGGTCGAGGAGGAGTTCGGCGAGTTGGACGGCGTTGAGGGCTGCGCCCTTGCGCAGATTGTCGCCCGACGCAAAGAGGCTGACCCCTCCGGGGAACCCGATGGTCTCGCGAAGGCGGCCGACGAGCACGTCATCGATACCCGCAGAGTCGAGAGGGGTTGGAACCCTGGAATCGTCCCACACCTGGACGCCCGGAGCATCGGCCAGAACCTGTGCAGCCTCCTGCGCACTGAGAGTCCGGTCGAACCACATCGATGCGGCGATCCCGTGCCCGACCATCACAGGGACCCTCACACAGGTCGGCTCAATCGCGATGTCCGGCCTGTCGAGGATCTTGCGGGTCTCGTTGACCAGCTTCCATTCCTCGTCTGTGTGCCCCGCCTCGGTGATCGAACCTGCCAAAGGCAGAACGTTGAAACCGATGGGCCGTGTGTACACCTCACCCCCAGGGTCCTCCCAGTTGCCGGTGGCAAGCGAGTCGAGGTCTCTCCCGAAGTGTGCGATCTCTCGCTCGAGTTGGTCCATACCGGTCTTCCCCGAACCTGAGACACTCTGATAGGAGGTCGCGATCATCGACTTGAGCCCTGCCGCACGGTGGAGCGGCCCGGCAGCCATGAGAATCGCCATCGTGGTGCAGTTCGGGTTCGCGACGATGCCGTGGTGGCCGGTGATCGCAGGATCGTTCACGTTCGCCACGACGAGAGGCACGTCGTCATCCATCCTGAACGCAGACGAGTTGTCGATCACCGTGGCACCAGACCGTACGAACGCCGGAGCGAATTCCTTCGAGCGGGTGCCACCTGCAGAGAACAAGGCGATGTCGACCCCGGTCGGGTCGACCTCAGCAAGATCCTCGACGACCACGTCGCCCCACCTCGTTGCGACCGTTCTACCCGCTGATCGGTGTGAGGCGATCAACCGCACGCTGGCGACGGGGAAACCCCGCTCTTCGAGGATAGAGAGCATCGTCGAACCCACGGCACCTGTCGCGCCGACGATCGCTACATGGGGTTCTACGTAGGTCTTCACGAGTCCTCTGGGGTGTCGAGGCCGAGACCGGTGTGGAGCACCTGAACTGCCTCGACCGCCCTGTCGTCCGAGATGACGCACGAGATACGGATGGGTGACGTCGAGATCATCTGGATGTTGATGCCGCGGTCCGAGAGCAACCGGAACATGCGTGCAGCGATACCGGCTTCGGTCTTCATGCCGATACCTACAACACTGACACGCGCGATCCCCTCGTCGATCGAGACACCTCCAGCACCGACATCCCTGCCGATCTTCGATGACTGTTCCTCTGCGGTCTCGACACTTACCAGGGGGACCGTGAAGCTGATGTCGGTTGTGCCGTCATGTGACACGTTCTGAACGATCATGTCGACGTTCACGCTCGAAGCAGCGAGTGCTTCGAAGAGGCCAGCCGCGACACCCGGCGTGTCTGGGACCTGGTAAACCGTGACCTTCGCCTCGTCCGTCGTGTGGGAGATACCCCTGACAATGGCCTGCTCCATCGTTTCCTCCTTGACCCAGGTGCCTTCGCCATCGTGAAACGATGATCGGACATGGATGGGAATGTTGAACCTTCTTCCGAACTCGACCGATCGCGGCATGAGAACGCCTGCACCGGCCGAAGCGAGTTCGAGCATCTCCTCGAACGTGACCTCCTCGAGTTTGTGCGCATTCGGAACGACCCTCGGGTCGGCGGTGAATACACCGTCGACATCCGTGAAGATCTCACACCTATCCGCTCCAAGAGCCGCAGCCAGGGCCACGGCGGTGGCATCTGAACCGCCCCGACCGAGCGTCGTCACGTCCTTGGAGTCAGGGTTGACGCCCTGGAACCCGGCAACGATCACGACCTTTCCGTCGTCGAGACCTTCACGCACACGGTCGGCCCGTATCTCGAGGATCTCCGCCTGGCCATGTTTGCCCGTGGTCAAGATCCCCGCCTGGGAACCAGTGAAACTCGTCGCGGGCACGCCGAGATCCTCGATCGCCATCGCTACGAGGGCCATGGTGACTCGTTCGCCCGCTGTGAGCAGCATGTCGAGTTCCCTGGGATGCGCGTGCGGGGAGACATCGGTAGCGAGCGCAAGCAACTCATCGGTCCGTTTGCCCATCGCACTCACGACGGCGACAACACCGCTCCCTTGCTCATGGGCCTCGACGATGCGGCGGGCGACGTTGCGGATACGACCCGCATCCGCGACGGACGTCCCTCCGTACTTCTGAACCACCAGTGACATGGCTCCAAAGTGTAGGTGTACGCGTCCTCCAGCCATACCATCGAGTCATGCGCTCTCTACGAATCCTCGCCATCGCCGCATCGATCGCTGTCGTCGCTGCGGCCTGCTCATCGAGTCCCGATACCTCAGCCGGGGCCACGGATGCCGGTTCATCCGCTGCGCCGACCACGGTTGCCCTCAAGTCTGTCCCGTCCAACTACGCCGGTTACCGCGTCCAGCCGACTGCCTGCGGCGCCGACCAGCCAGAACCTGTCGAGGAGATGACGTTCGACGCGCCCGGTGACGCAGGGATAGACGGCCCAACCATGGTGGTGCTCAACACCTCGTGCGGACCGCTCGATATCGAACTGGACCCGTCTGTCGCACCCGAAACGGTCAACTCGTTCGTCTTCCTTGCTGAGTCCGGGTACTTCGACGGATCAGTGTCACACCGCATCATCCCCGGATTCATGATGCAGGCAGGCGACCCGGGTGCCACGGGCGGTGACGGACCCGGATACACGATCCCAGACGAGTTCCCTGCTGAGTCCGGGTATGACCGTGGTGTCATCGCCATGGCGAACGCCGGCCCTGGTACCACAGGGAGCCAGTTCTTCATCATGTTCGCCGATGGTCAACTCCCACCGAACTACACCATCTTCGGGAGGGTTGTCAATGGGTTCGACACACTCGACAAGATCGAACAGTTGCCACTCGGACGGTCCGCCACCAGCGCCGACCCCAGCCCATCGACGCCGCTCGAGTCCCTTTACATCGAATCCGTCACCGTCTCACCCTGACCTCACCCGCGTCTCGAACAGGTTCCGTTCGCACCGCGCAACGCGGACCCCTGCGAGAACTGCAGAGCTGGCTGTTCAGGTATCCTTGGAACATGTCTCAAGACAAGAGAGCGCGCCAGAAGGCAAACCGCGATATCAAGCGGGCGCAAGAAGCCAAAGCCGCCAAACGGAAACGTCTGTTCGACCAGGTCAAGAAGTACGCGGGATACGCCCTGCTGTTCGCCGCATCCCTTTTCGCCTTCCGAATCTTCTTCGGGTAGCGGTGAGAGCGGACCTCCACCTCCATTCGAACGCGTCTGACGGGACGGACTCTCCCACCGCGGTGATGGAGATCGCCACAGAGGCCGGCCTCGAGGGTGTGGCTCTCATGGACCACGACACGCTCAGCGGCATCGCCGAAGCCCGACACGCCGCGGACCGCCTCGGTATCTCCCTCATCCCCGGCACTGAACTGTCAGTCGACCACTACCTCGACGACGGCACGAAAGCCAAGATCC
Source organism: uncultured Acidimicrobiaceae bacterium (assembly GCA_964444875.1). Taxonomy (GTDB): domain Bacteria; phylum Actinomycetota; class Acidimicrobiia; order Spongiisociales; family UBA5794; genus JAMBLL01. The sequence goes on from CAYUJA010000078.1 coordinate 4,499, forward strand.
ACATGCTCGTGTACGGGGTCGAACCAGGAGACGGCGCGCTCGAGAACAAGCTCGAGTGGCTGCGCGAAGGTCGTGACGCACGCAACCCTTTGATCATCGAGAAGCTCAATGCCGAGGGCTTCGACATCACGATGGATGACGTCCGAAAGCAAGCTCACGGCGAGTCGATCGGCCGTCCGCACATCGCCGACGCCCTCGTCGCAATGGGCCGGTTCACAACCCGCGATGAAGTGTTCGACGGCCTTCTCAACGACGGAGGTGCCGCTTATGTGGAACGTAGGCGCCTCACAGCAACGGAGGCGATCGAACTGGCTACGGCAAGCGGCGCAGCCACGGTCATCGCCCACCCCCTGACCGTGGGACTCACCGGCGACCCGTGGCTCGAATTGTTACGCGACCTCCGAACTGCCGGCCTGGCCGGCATCGAAGCGCATCATCCTTTGCACGACCAGGGTCTGCGAACCCATCTCAGCGAACTCGCCCACGACATGGGCCTCATCGCCACCGGAGGATCCGACTACCACGGCACAGGGAAACACGGCTACCACGTCGGCATCGGCAAGGGAGACCTCCGTATCCCCGAGGATGCCTTCGAGCAGATCCAAGCGGCAATCGGAGACGCAAGGCATAGCCGTCAGTCTTGACCAAGTACCAAGTACCAAGTACCAAGTACCCTCTTCCCATGTTCGTCTACAACATCGACCATATCGCGATCGCCGTACACGATCTCGACGCTTCCCTGGCCGAGTACGACCGCAAGTACAAGGTCACGCCGGTTTCCATCGAGACGGTGCCCGACCAGGGTGTACGCGAAGCGATGCTCGCCGTGGGCGGATCACACATCCAACTGCTCGAACCACTGAGCGACGATTCAGCCGTGGGGAGATTCCTCGCCCGCAACGGTGAGGGCCTGCATCACATCGCCTTTGCAGTGGTCGACATCGACGAGGCGATCGAACATCTCACAAGAGAAGGTGCCAGACTGATCGACACCGAACCTCGCATCGGAGGCGGTGGCCACCGTATAGCATTCATCCATCCATCCGACCTGACAGGAACACTCATCGAACTAGTAGAGGTACACGATGGTTGAACGGCTCGAGATCCGCGGCGGCGTCGACCAGGAGCAGGCGGCAGCGATCGCCGCGATCGTCGCACGAATCGAAGCTGACGAACTCGCCGCGGCCGCGGTTCGGCCACGACGGATACACCAGAGCCAGTGGATTCAGGCTGGTCGGCCGTACGAACATCTCGCTCCGGTGCCGCCTGCCGAGTTCGACAAAACGGTCGAGGCTCCGCCCGCCGACACCTCGATGCAATAGGAAGGCTTTCAGCTATCAGCCATCAGCCATCAGCGAAGAGAAGGCCCCAGATAGGCGGCCCCGTGCCGCGGGCTTCGAATTTCGGTGATCGTCGTTCTTGCTGATAGCTGACGGCTGACGGCTGACGGCTGTCACCAAGGTACTATCGACTCCAGCGACCTCAAGGACGACATGAACCCCGTCATCTGCTCGATTGCCCGAACCCCTATCGGCCGGTTCGGTGCCACCTATCCGACGCTCACCGCCATGGACCTCGGTGGGGTCGCCATTTCGGCTGCTCTCGATAGGGCTGAACTCGCCCCCGAGGACGTCGATGAGGTGATCTTCGGCCATGTCCTCCAGGCAGGCCAGGGCCAGATCACCTCGCGCCAGGCAGCCATCAAGGGTGGCATCTCGATGTCCGTACCGGCGATGACGATCAACAAGGTGTGCCTATCAGGCATGACCGCCATCGCACAAGCAGCGAACCACATCCGCCTCGGTGAATCGACGTTCGTCGTCGCCGGTGGCATGGAATCGATGACCAACGCCCCGTACGTGCTCGACAAAGCCCGTAGCGGCTACAGGTACGGCGATGGGGTACTCATAGATTCGTTGACGCACGACGGACTGTTCTGCGCTTTCGATTCGTGCCTCATGGGAGAATCATCCGACCTCAAGAACGACGACCTCCACATAACACGAGAGGACCAGGATGCGTGGTCTGCGCGGTCACACGAACGTGCCGCCCGAGCAACGGACAACGGATTGTTCGCCCGCGAGATCGTCCCCGTTTCCATCGATCAACGCCGCGGCGACCCGATACTCGTGACACAAGACCAGGGGATTCGACGCGATACCACAACAGCGTCACTCGGCGCTCTGCGCGCTGCTTTCACCAGCGACGGAACCATCACCGCGGGCAACGCCTCCCAGATCTCCGACGGTGCAGCGGCACTCGTGATCGCTGATGCCGCGGCAGCAGAAGCCGCGGGAATGCCGATCATCGCAGAGATACTGGCCTACGGCCAGGTAGCCGGACCCGATGCAACGCTCCATGAACGGCCGGCCGAGGCGATGCGGGTCGCTCTTGCCAGGGCCTCGCTCGAACCTGGGGATCTCGACCTCGTCGAGATCAACGAGGCCTTCGCCTCGGTGGCGATGTGGTCCGCCCACATGCTCGGAATCGATGCTGAACGCGTCAACGTGTATGGCGGTGCCGTTGCGCTCGGGCATCCCCTTGGTGCAACAGGAGCACGTATCGTGGTCACATTACTCAATGCACTCGCGGCAACGGGAGGTACTATCGGAGGTGCGTCCCTTTGCGGAGGAGGCGGACAAGGCGACGCTCTCATCGTAAGGATGGTCTGAAATGCCAGTAGCAAGCTACCTACCCGACAAGAACATCGCCCTCGAACTCGTCCGTGTGACGGAGGCGGCGGCCATTTCCGCGGCCAGGGAACAAGGCCGTGGCGACAAGGAAGCCGTCGACCAGGCGGCCGTCGACGCTATGAGACTGGTTCTCTCGCGTACGGATCTCGACGGTATCGTCGTGATCGGTGAAGGGGAGAAGGATGAAGCCCCGATGCTGTACAACGGCGAGCGTGTTGGCAATGGCAAACCACCGCATGTCGACGTCGCTGTCGACCCTGTCGATGGGACCACCCTGACCGCCGAAGGAAGGGGCGGGGCATTGGCCGTGATCGCACTCGCAGAACGCGGTTCCATGTATGCGCCGGGAAGCCTCGTCTACATGGACAAGATCGCGGTCGGCGAAGCGGCCGCCGGCACGATCGACATCGAGGCGCCGGTGGCATACAACCTTTCAGCTGTCGCCAAAGCGAAAGGTAAAGACATCGAAGACGTCACAGCGGTCATCCTCGACAGGCCGCGCAATGCCGACTACATCCGCCAGGTTCGTGAGCAAGGCGCCCGCATCTCTTTGATCGGCGACGGGGACATCCAGGGCGGGATCACTGCTGCCATCCACGGCACGGGGATCGACATTCTTCTCGGTATCGGCGGATCACCTGAAGCGGTGACGACGGCGTGCGCACTTGCGGCGCTGCGAGGTGAGATGCAGTGCAAACTCTGGCCCCGCAACGACGAGGAGAGGCAGTATGCAGCCGACAACGGCCACGACCTCGACCAGGTCCTCACAACGCGCGACCTCGTCGACTCGGACAACACCTTCTTCGCTGCTACCGGTGTGACCTCGGGTTCGATGCTGAGGGGAGTCCGCTTCGGTGGCGTCCACACATCGACACACTCCGTGATCATGCGGTCTCGCTCTGGCACCGTGCGATTCATCGAGGCAGATCACCGTGTCGAGTGGGTCGAAGGCGAGATAAAGCCGTAAGAAAGCTCACAGCCGACAGCTGTCCCCCTTTCAAGGGGGACGGGCGACGAGCCCTGCGAGGAGCGAGGGGGATCACGCGAAGCCAACTCCACTCTTGCGGGAC
>CAYUJA010000079.1:0-8122 GCA_964444875.1 uncultured Acidimicrobiaceae bacterium
CACATTTCTAACAACGAGGTTTCACCTGCATGGGTTCGCTGATCAAGAAGCGCCGCAAGAAGATGAGCAAGCACAAGTACCGCAAGCGTCTCAAGGCCAATCGCCACAAGCGCAAGAAGTAGCTTGCTCGAATGCCTCCCATCCGGGAGGCATTCGTTGTTTCAGGACCGGTACGGTCGTTCTACACGAGGGTGACCGCAGCTCCGAAGATACCGATGCTTGCGATCAGGATGAGCAGTTGGATGATTCCCCGGACCGCCGGCGAGTATCGCTTTGCGGTGAGTTGGTGGAACAGCGCCAGTCCGCCGGCAAGGGCGACCAGCGTTCCCTTTGTCGAGAACTGCGCCCAGGGAAGCTCCAGGCTCGTGTAGAGCCAGGCGCCGGTGGTGACAGCGAACGCGAATGCGATCCACGACAGAAGGCTGAAGCGGCGTGCAACGGCCCGCAACACGTCGACGTCATCGGTTGCCCTCCGCACCGCAGTGACGAGCAGTGAGAGTGTGATCAGGCCGCCCGTCCAGACTGCAGCGGCGAGGAGATGCACCCATTTGATGACCTCGAAGCTGCTCACGGATCAGGCGTCACCGTTGAGGAACTTGACGATCTCGTCGACAAGGCCGTCCGCATCCTCGGGATTGAGGATCGATGGGGGGCCGTCGTCGGACATGGGTGGTTTGCCGAGCAGCGTCCCGAGGATCGGCTCGTCGTAGCTTTCGATCTCTTCGAGATAGTCCGCCAGGTCCGTTCCGGCTTCCTCGATCGCAGCGTCGACCTTCTGGGTGTACTCGGCATCGACGGCGATGAGCTCTGACGTGTCGATGTGCAGGTTCGTGATGTCTGAGATCTTCTCGACGATAGCGAGCACCGCCTTCGGGAAGGGGTTGCCGCTCAGGTACGGTGGCGTTGGTGCCCACATCGACAACGATCGGAGGCCCGCCTCCTTGCATGCAGCCTGGACGACCCCGACGATCCCGGTCGGTCCTGAGTAGTTCGCTGAGTCCAAGCCCGACCTGATCACACTGACCGAATCGGACCCGACTCCCGAAAGGGTGATCGATGCGGCGTGGCTGACCGCCCCGACGTAGGCGCCGATCAACAGCACCTCTTCGACGTTGAGCGAGTCGAGGGTTTCAACGACGCTTCGGGCGAAGGTTTTCCACTGGAAGTTGGGCTCAGGCCCCGACACGAGCACGATGTCGCGGTCGTCGTGTGGCCGTTCGAGTGCCGTGAAGCGCAGTCGCGGCCATGTCAGGGATTTCGCAACGCCGTCGCGGATCTCGGTGGTGGGCCGGTGCTGCTGGAAGTCGTAGAAGGGGTCGGGTTCGAGTTCCGCGATCACCGTCGCGTCTTCGTGAGCGTCGAGGATGAAATCCGCTGACGTCGAGGCAACGTCGCATGCATCGTTCCAGCCGCCGAAGGCGACGATCGCGACGGGACGCCGGAGCTTTGGCTCTTCGAATCGACGAATGATCTGCATGGCCTGAAGCGTAACCACGATGTCGATTTGATTTCTAGGACTTTGGCGTCCACAGGCGCCGTATGTGGCGCCGTTGGACGCCAAAGTCCTAGAGACGCGCCGCGAGGGCTTGGGGGGTGGTGACGGGGAGGTCGCAGGTGAGGTTCTGGCAGACATAGGCGAGGCCCGTGTCGCCCCCGGTACGGTCGGTGAGGAGGGGTACGGTGGTGTCTCCCCCGGATCCGGGCGCTACGACGACCTCGGGGCGGAAGGCCCCCCAGACCGGTGCAGCGAGCGCTCGTCGTTGCTCCGGTGTGCCGACGATCGCGACCTCTTTGACACCGGTGAGGTGCGTGAGCCAGACAGCGAGGGAGTACCCCCCGAACGCTGGGTTCGACAGGGCATCGGGGGCAAGGAACTGCATCGTCGCTTCGAACTCGCCCATGGCTGTGAGGTCTCCTGTGAATGCGATGTGTATCTGGAGGGCCTCCATCGCGAGCGAGTTGTCCGAAGGTGTCGGGCTGTCCTGGGTGTTCTTCGGACGAGCGATCAGATCGTGTGTTTCGGCGCTTGTCGCAAAGAAGCCGCCCTTCGGGTCTGAGAAGCGTGTCCTGAGTTGATCGACCATCGTCTCGGCGGGGGCGAACCAGGACTCGTCACCCGTTACGGAGAACAACGTATAGAGACCGATCGCTACGGCTGCAAGATCGTCGGCGAACGCCGAGTGCCCCGGTCGGTCCCGCCAGGACCGCACGAGGTTGCCATCGGGCGAGGCTTCGGTGAGCAGGAACCGGGCGATGGAGGTAGCGCGTTGGAGATACCGGTCCTCTCCGAGCACGGCTGCCGCCTCGGCGAACGCGCGCAGCGCCAGGCCGTTCCATGCGGTGACGATCTTGTCATCGCGTCCAGGTGGAACCCGGCGAGACCGGACCTGTCGGAGTCGATCGTCGATCGACGATCGGGTCTCATTGATCTCGCCGATCGTGAGACCCGTGCTCGCCATCACCACGCCGATATCGGTGCGTCGGTGCAGGTTGTTCGCTCCCTCGAAGTTGCCCTCGGGGGTTGCTCCGTAGATCGCCGCAGCGAGCGGCCTGTCATCCCCGAGTACATCTCCGAGTTCGTCCCAGGTCCATACCGCGAACTTGCCCTCGACACCTTCAGAATCGGCGTCTTCTGCAGAGTGCAATCCGCCTGCGGGGTCGGCCATGGTGGTGTCGAGGTAGTCGAGAACCTCGATGGCGACATCTTTGAAGCGATCGATCCCCGTCACCTGCCAGGCGCGCAGGTACAGGCGTGCGAGTTGTGCGTTGTCGTAGAGCATCTTCTCGAAGTGCGGGATGACCCACGCGCTGTCGACCGAGTACCGGGCGAACCCGCCGGTCAGATGGTCGTAGATGCCCCCGTCGGCCATTGCGATCAGCGCATGGGTCAGCATCGACACCGCTTCGGCGCCACTGTCGGTGTCCGGTCGCAGCGCAGCCATGCGCAACAGGAACTCGAGCGTGGGCTCCTGAGGGAACTTGGGTGCTCCGCCGAATCCGCCGTTCTTCCTGTCGAAGGCGTTGGAGAGTCCCGTGACGGCACGTTCGAGGTTCGCCATCACAGGCAGGTACCCGACGTTGGTGTCGATCTGGGCGATGACCGATGTGATCTGCTCGGCCTGGTCGAGTGCGCCCTGGCGGTTCGTGTTCCATGCGTCGAGCACCGCGTTCATGACATCCATGAAGGAGGGATGGTGGCCGAACGTCTCCTTCGGAAAGTAGGTGCCTGCGAAGATGGGTTTTGCGTCGGGGGTGAGGAAAACGGTCATCGGCCACCCCCCACGCCCCGTCATGGCGGTGACTGCGTCCATGTACACGCGGTCGACATCGGGACGCTCCTCACGGTCGACCTTGACGTTGACGAAGTGCTCGTTCATGAACGTCGCGGTGTCTTCGTCTTCGAAGGATTCGTGCGCCATGACGTGGCACCAGTGACACGACGAGTACCCGACGGACAGGATCACCGGGACGTCTCGTTCGCCCGCCTCGGTGAAGGCCTCATCACCCCACTCGAACCAGTCGACGGGGTTGTCCTTGTGCTGCAGGAGATAGGGGGAGGTGGCGTCGGCGAGTCTGTTGGGCATCGCATCAAGACTACAGGCTGGATGCTGGACGAATCCCGGAGACTCAGCTGCTTGCCGGTTGCCGGAAGTCGACGATCAGCTCCAGACCGAGAGCATCAGCAGCGCGGTGGAGAGTTTCTAGACTGGGCGTGACTCCGCCAGCCTCTAGCCGAGCAATCATTGGCTGGCTGGCATTCATGCGCTCAGCAAGCTCTGCTTGAGTCAGGCCGAGCCGCTCGCGTTCTGTTCGCACTCGGGCTCCGATCGCAAAGGCATCTTGAGCGTCGTGGTAGCTGCGCTGTCGAATCTCGGTGTTGGACCTCCGGGATTTCAGTTCGTCCCATGTAGTTCGCTCACTCACCGCTGTCCTCCGTTGTGTGACGCTCGGCGATGCAACGATCCATCGCTCGTATTGCTCGGTTGATCTCCGCGCGCTCCTGCCGACGGTGCTTGCAGAATACGGTTAGAAGCACGATCCGTCGTCCGACCGCGATGTAGTAGGTGATTCGCACGGCGTTGCTTGATGGTCCCAAGTAGAACCGGAGTTCGCGGAGTTTGCCTGATAGCTGTCTGGTGTATGGCTCGCCAAGGTGCACACCACGGTTCGCCAGGAGATCGATGCGAGATTCGACCCGACCGAACTGGCCGTCCGGCAGTTGTTCGAGCCAATCGACAACCTCCGGTTCTATCTCTACAACACCCCACGTCACTCCGCCATTGTTTCATATCACAGATGATATATGAAGACATGCGTTCTGTTCCACAACTGCAAAAGGCCTGTTGTTCGGACTCGGTTGCGGTACAGGTTTCGCTTTGTCACGCCCCGTCACGGCGCGTCCTGGACGGAGGTCGCGCCTCGTGATAGCTTGAAGGTGTGGCACTACTGGCGGAATTGGTCCTTGCCCTCGTCGGCCTCACGGTCATCGCGATGGTCGTGTACGACCGGACACGCACACGGCGATCTGATACGTTCGAGGAGTACAAGGACGATCACATGGAGACGCTGACCGAGTACCGGATCCGTCGCAACCTCCATCAGGGCGGATAGGAGCACGGGCGGAATCCGGTGAGGCCGATGGTGGTTGGTATCGTCGGGAGACACGATGACGGAACCTGAAACCACCAGCGACGCAGCGATGCCTGTGATCTTTCTCAGCCACGGAGCTCCGCCACTGGCCGACGATGGTGTGTGGACGGGTGAACTCGCGTCCTGGGCACGGGCGCTGCCGAGACCGAAGGCGGTGCTCGTCGTGTCTGCCCACTGGGAGGCCGCACCACTCACGATCGGGGCAACCGAGACGGTGCCGTTGTTCTACGACTTCTACGGTTTCCCACAGCGCTACTACGAGGTCGAGTACGCGGCGCCCGGGGCGCCCGAACTCGCCGCATCCATCACGAGACTGCTTGCAGGCCCCGGCCGGACGCTGCACCGGGATCCCGACCGGGGCCTCGACCATGGTGCCTACGTGCCGCTCGCCGAGATGTACCCCGACGCCGACGTGCCCGTGTTGCAGGTGTCGATGCCGACGCTCGATCCTGCGGAACTGTTCGCACTGGGGCGGAGGCTGTCACCGTTGCGTGACGAGGGTGTGTTGATCGTCGGAAGTGGGTTCAGCACCCACAACCTGTCCGAGATGAACCTCGGTGCTCCCGACCCCGGCGGTGCACCTACGTGGTCGAGCGAGTTCGATGCGTGGCTCGACGAGACACTGACCGCAGGTGACGTTGACGCCTTGATCGACTTCCAGCACGAAGCCCCGGCGGCATCGCTTGCACATCCGCGCACCGAGCATTTCGCCCCACTGTTCGTGGCCCTCGGCGCAGGTATCGACAACCATCGAGATATCGAGACGACGATCGACGGGTTCTGGTACGGCCTGTCCAAGAGATCGATCCAGATCGCCTGACGGGTAGGTGTCCACACCTGCGGGATTCACATCGGGCATGTGGTTGACCCGCTAGGGCCTCCGTGGAGCCGTCTCTGGCGGCCCCCGCGGCGGGATATGATGCCTTCTGGCGGTAGCGGTGTTCACAGACGGGAGCAACGAGCATGGCGGATCCAGCCGATATCAAGAGATACCGACAGAACCTTCAGGACGAGGTCGATGGTGCAGCGATGTATCTGGCGCTCGCGCAGATGGAAGGCGAACCGTCCCTCGTCGAACTCTACGAGCGTCTCGCCGCCACGGAACAGCGCCACGGTGCGCTCTGGCGAGAGAAGCTCGCCGAGGTTGGCGAAGACCCGGGTGTTCCCAAGGTGAGCCGACGGGTTCGGACACTCATCTGGCTCTCGCAAAGGATGGGTACGGGCATTCTCGTGTCTGCCGCAGCCAACGACGAACGGGCCGGCCAGTTCATGTACGACGACCAGCCCGAAACGGATGGGACATCGCTGCGCTCGGATGAGCGGTCCCATGCCCGCATCATGGCAACGCTTGCCAGGGACAACCCCACCACGATGACCGGGCCGGTCCTCGCAAAGCTCGAAGGCCGCCATTCGTCGGTTGGCGGCAACGCGCTGCGAGCGGCCGTCCTTGGTGCGAACGATGGGCTTGTTTCCAATCTCGCCCTCGTCATGGGGATCGCCGGTGCGACGAGCGATCGCACCGCTGTTCTGCTCGCCGGACTCGCAGGGCTTCTCGCTGGGGCGATATCGATGGCACTCGGAGAGTGGATCTCAGTGCAGTCGTCGCGGGAACTCTACGAGAAGCAACTTGACACGGAGCGGATGGAGATAGAGGCGTTCCCGGATGAGGAGGCTGAGGAACTCAAGCTCATCTACCAGGCGAAGGGGATCCCCCCGGAGCGAGCGGCGGAGATGGCTGCATCGGTCATGGCCGACCCCGAGCGCGCTCTCGAAACGATGGCCAGAGAGGAACTCGGCATCGATCCTGACGACCTCGGCGGGTCGCCGTGGGAGGCAGCAACTGCATCGTTCTTCCTGTTCGGAGTTGGGGCGATCCTCCCGGTGATCCCATTCTTCTTCACATCCGGTCCGGCGGCCATCGCTGTCAGCGCCCTGCTCTCGGGCCTCGGCCTATTCGGACTCGGTGCGGCGATATCGCTTCTCACCGGTAAGAACGTGTGGTGGTCCGGATTCCGTCAGGCGTTGTTCGGCCTGGCTGCCGCAGTCGTCACCTTCGGTGTCGGCACACTGCTCGGTGTGACCGTCTCGTAGTTGATGGACCGTCAGCCGACCGCTGCTGTGATCCGTTGGATCGCCTCATCGATGACACCAGGTTCGACAGCGATCGACATGCGTGCGAAGCCGGCGCCCTCCCGGCCGAACCAGTGTCCAGGGCTCAACGCGAGCCTGGCCCGCGAGGGCAGCCAATGAGCGAGTTCAGGGACGTCCAACCCGAGGCCTCGAAAGTCGATCCATGCGAGGTACGTTCCCTCAGGTGCGATGAGGCTGACCGGTTCGGGGAGGCCGTCGCGTAGCGCCTCGACGTTGCGGTCGACCTGGCCGAGCATCGTATCGAGCCAGTCCTCACCGTCGCGGTAGGCGACCTCGATGGCGGCAAGAGCGAACACGTTGTTGCGTGTGAGGTGGAGCCTGGAACTCATGGCCTTGTAGTCCTCGATGAGAGGGCCGTCGTCTGTGACGATCAGCGAGTCAGCGACACCAGCCAATCCGAAGGTCTTGATCGCGCCGTGGAGCGCTGCCCACCGGACGCTGGAGCCGGCGGCCGCCGTGGCGAACGGTGTGAACGAGGCACCATCGAGCATGATGTCGGCATGGATCTCGTCTGCGATGACGAACACGCCGTTTGCCGCACAGATCTCCGCTACCGATGTCAGCTCTTCGGGTGTCCATACGCGCCCGACCGGGTTGTGGGGATTGCACAGGATCATGGCGGTTGTGTCTGGCTCGGATGCGAGAGCCCCGAGTCCGTCGAGGTCCATCGTGTAGCGGCCGTCCGTGAGATCGAGTGAGTTCCTCGCCACCTTGCGGTGAGATCGTGCGACGAGCGGCTTGAAGTCGGTGAAGACCGGTGGTTGAAGGATGACACCATCTCCCTGGTTCGTCACCAACTCGAGGATGGCGCCGATCGATGTTCCGAGCGAGGGGCTGAGCAACCTCGTGGTATCGCTGAGATCCCAACCATGGCGACGTTGCATCCACGATGTGAACTCCTCGTTCACGCTCGCTTCCCGGATCTCGTATCCATACCACCCGGCATGTGCCCGCTGTTCGAGGGCTTCGACGACCGGGTCGGCAAGTGGGAGGTACGGCTCGGCGATCCACAGAGGAAGCAGGCCCTCAACTGCTCCGAAGAGACGTTCGAGCGAGGCGTGGTCGTTCGCCTGGGGCTCGCCGGCACCGGGGGGAATCGAGATCGTGGTCATGGTTTCGGTGCGCTTCCATTTCCGGGCGAGCTGCCGTGGGCGGTCGCGACGCAGGGGATACGGACTCGGAAGACTACATGAACGCTCTTTGCCATCGACCACGGCCGCCACGCGTCCCGGCCGCGAATGTGGTTGAATCAAACGACGGCGACATTGGAGCGAAGATGGCCCGCAAACTCGTGGCAGAATTCCTGGGTACGGCGATGCTG
>CAYUJA010000080.1:0-1303 GCA_964444875.1 uncultured Acidimicrobiaceae bacterium
CTTCTCGGACGAGCACGGGGATCGTTCGTTCCTCTGGCGTGAGCCCTCCGTGGTGGCCGATGAGGCGGTTGTTGCTTCTCGAGTGGAAGATCGCCCGGCCATCGTCGGCGAAGATGATGCCGTCGGGCCTGCGGTCATCGAAGTCAGGGTGGAACGGACCGGGGCCCCACAAGCCTGGTATCTGCGCGTAGGGCACCCAGGTTCCAGGGAGGCCGGCCGCGAGGGTTTCGCCGTCACCGCGTACGAACATCGCCCTGGCATCGCCGTACAGGATGAGGTCGTCCTCTTGATCCTTCGTGAGGTTCACCTTGCCGGCGGGGTCGATGTCGATGTGTCCGTGGTCTGCGGTACCGATGAGCAGCGTGTCGGCGGGTAAGCCCGCGACGAGGCCTGCCCAGATGTCATCGGCCTCCGCCATTGCCGATGCGTACTCGTGTGACTGTTGCCCGCCGACATGCGCCGCGAAGTCGATGTGGGGGAGGTAGAGGAACACGAAACTGTTCTCTCCGCTCGCCTCGATCGTGCGCGTGATCGCCTCGTGCCCGTTGCTGTAGGGGACGAACGATGCACCGCCATAGAGCGCCCTCGTCAGCGGGGTCCGGTCGAACGTTGCCGGCTGGACGGTGGTGACGTCTGTTCCTGAGTGTCCCATCCTCTCCCAGAGGTTCGGACCGGGCAGGAACGCCTCATGACGTTGATCGATCCGGTCCCCCCACATCGTCGTCATGTGGATCGTGTTCACCACAGCGCCGACGATCGGGTTCCACAGCTGGTATGCGATGAGTCCATGCTGGGACGGTGGTAGCCCGGTCGCCACGGTGGCGAGGCTCACCGTCGTGGTTGTTGGGAACGGCGCATCGATGTCACCAACGTGGCATGACACAAGCGCCTGTGCGCTCTCGTGGCTCAGCTGATGGCTGCCAAGGCCGTCGAACAGTACGAGAACGGTCGACCCGTGGTTCCCGATGCCCATGTCGTGCGCGCCCGTGAGCCTGGGAGACACGCAGGTACCTGTTGTCCGGTGCTCGAGTTCAGCGACGAGGTTCGCCAGGCCACTGCCGCTATATGAGGGGTACTCGATGGTGAGCATGGTGACACGCTACCCGACGCGGCAACGGACCGGTTTCGCACTTTTGCGATGAGTTGGTTGTGGAACACGAGGGTATGTACTATTCCCCCCGTTCGTGCATAGGCGTTCAGCAGAGCTCGAGGGGTTTTCCGAGGTGCTCAACCAGTACTACGGCGATTACCTAACGGTCGCCATCTTCATAGCCATCGGCGGTGTGCTGGTCGCGGGTGCCAT
>CAYUJA010000080.1:1403-7994 GCA_964444875.1 uncultured Acidimicrobiaceae bacterium
TTCATCGTGATCCTGCTCCTCGGCCTCGTGTACGCCATCAGGAAGGGCGTGCTCCGGTGGGAGTGATCGAGAAGTTCGGTGCTCCGAAACCGATCTCGTGGCTGCTGAACTGGTCACGCAAGTACTCGCTGTGGTATTTCCAGTTCGGTCTTGCGTGCTGCGCCATCGAGGTCATGGCCGCTGCGGGGCCGAGGTACGACTTCATGCGGATGGGCATCGTGCCGCTTCCGGCGTCGCCACGCCAGGCCGACCTCATGGTCGTTGCGGGAACCGTGACAGACAAGATGGCCCCGGCGATCAAGAGACTGTACGACCAGATGCCCGAGCCCAAGTACGTGATCTCGATGGGTTCGTGTGCCAACACCGGCGGCCCGTATTGGGACTCGTACTCGGTGACGAAGGGTGTCGACCAGCTCATCCCCGTCGATGTGTACGTCCCTGGTTGCCCACCGCGCCCTGAGGCCCTGCTCCAGTCGATACTCATGCTCCAGGATCAGATCACCAAAGAAGATCTACAGGTGAAGTGGAAGGGGGATCGATGAGCGACGAACCCGAAACCGCTGAAGCCGCCGAGTTGACCTCGCTCGAACAGTTCGCCGCCGACCTCACGGATCGCCTCGGTGCGACCGGCTACGACGTGGCGTTCGACACCGTGCGCATCTTCGTAGACAACGACGCCTGGGTGGCCACCATCGTCAAGGCCCGTGAGGAACTCGAGCTCTTCTCATGGCTTTCTGCGATCGACTGGTCGAAAACGACCGAGGTCGGTGAGGGCGTGGACGACCCTGAGTCGCTCGAGGAGCGCTTCGAGGTCCTCTGCAGGCTCTCGTCGGTCGACAACGACGCCGGAGCGATCTTCGTGACGGTCCTCGACAAGGAGTCTCCAGCCATCGCTTCGCTGACCGGCGACATCGGCGGCGCTGAATGGCACGAGCGTGAAGCCCATGAGATGTTCGGCATCGACTTCGTGGGCAACGAGAACCTCGCGCCGCTGTACCTGCCGGACGACTTCATCGGCAATCCGCTGCTCAAGTCCTATCCGCTGATCTCCAGAGAGATCAAACCGTGGCCTGGCGAAGTCGACGTCGAGCCGATGCCTGAGAAGGAAGCTGAGCCGGCCGATGGGGGTGCATCGTGACCTCGCGAGAGTTGATGCACCGCTCAGAAGTCGCTGTATCGGTGGAACTTCAGACACCGGACATGACCCTGAACATCGGCCCGCAGCACCCGGCAACGCACGGTGTTCTGCGGCTCGTTGCGAACCTCGATGGTGAGCGTATCCGGGACGTGGAACCGGTTATCGGCTACATGCACCGCGGGTACGAGAAGCTTTCTGAGGTTCGCACCTATGCACAGATCACCTCGCTGGTGAACAGGATCGACTGGGTCTCAGGTTTCGCGAACGAGATCCCCTTCATCCTCGGTGTCGAGAAGCTCCTCGGCGTTGAAGCCCCCGAGCGTGCACAGTGGATACGGCTCATCCTTTCGGAACTCGCCCGCATCTCGTCCCACCTCGTGTTCATGTCGTCGTACCCGCTCGAACTCGGGGCGACCACGCCGTTGATGCACACGTTGCGCGAGCGCGAGTACATCCTTGAGCTGATCGAGGACGTCACGGGAGGCCGGTTCCACCCGAACTTCAACCGGGTCGGCGGTGTGAAGCCTGTGTACGGCGGGGGATCTACGACCAAGAAGCAGTCGATGGATCTGCCTGCAGGGTTCTTCCAGCGCACCGCTGAAGCGATGGATCGTATGGACAAGATCCTCGACGATCTCGAGACCCTGGCAACCGGCAACGAGGTGATCAAGATGCGCACGATGGGCATCGGTGTCATCCCTGCCGACAGGGCGCTCGAGTACGGACTGACCGGCCCGAATCTCAGGGCGTCGGGTGTCGACTACGACCTGCGCAGGGATGACCCGTATCTCACGTACGACCAGGTCGACTTCACCGTCATCACACGCGAGGAAGGCGACTGCTATGCACGGTACATCGTTCGTCGGGACGAGATCCGCGAGTCGTCCAAGATCATCCGGCAGGCGATAGAGAAGATCCCGTCTGGCCCGCTTCAGGCGAAGGTCCCGCGCGTGCTCAAAGCGCCGAAGGGCCAGGTGTACTCGAGGGCTGAGAACCCCAAGGGCGAGTTCGGCTTCTATATCGTGTCCGAGGGCGGCAAGATGCCGTACCGGCTCAAGATCCGCTCGACGTCGTTCTCGAACCTGACCATCTTGCCGTGGATCCTCAAGGGCCAGCTCGTGCCGGACCTTGTGGCGATCCTCGGTTCCCTCGACTTCGTCCTCGGAGACGTCGACCGATGAACTTCTGGTTGCTGCTTGTGATCCAGGTCGCCGTTGCGCTCGTCCTCGTGCTGACGCTTTCGCTCGTGGTTATCTACGCCGAGCTCAAGGCCGGCTCGCACATGCAGTCCCGTATCGGTCCGTACTACGCAGGTGGTCGATGGGGTTGGGCGGCACCGCTTGCGGACGCAGCCAAGTTCCTCCAGAAGGAGGACCTCATACCGGCCCAAGCGGACCGGACCGTGTTCGGCTTTGCTCCGTATGTGGTGATGATGTCAACGCTCGCCGTATTCGTCGTGATCCCACTTGGCCCGGACTTCGTTGCGGTCGACCTGGATATTGGTATCTACTACGTGCTGGCGATCTCGTCGCTGTCTGTGCTCGGCGTCCTCATGGCAGGCTGGTCCTCCGCGAACAAGTACTCGCTCATGGGTGGTCTGCGTGCGGCAGCCCAGCTCATCGCGTACGAACTGCCGCTCATGCTTGCGGTGATCGCCGTCGTCGTGCAGGCGGGGACGATGTCACTCAACGGTATCGTCGAGGCACAGAACGCAACGTGGTTCACGATCGGTTCGGTCGATGTGGCCCTGCCGTACATCTTCCGTGGCCAGGCCATCGGGTTCCTGATCTTCATGATCGCCGCCGTTGCCGAACTCTCGAGGATCCCCTTCGACATGCCGATCGCCGAGTCGGAGCTGACAATGGGGTACCTGACGGAGTATTCAGGGATACGATTCACGATGTTCTTCCTCGGCGAGTACGCATCACTCATAGCGCTATCTGCGATCGCGGCGACGCTCTTCCTCGGTGGTTACGGCTTCCCAGGGCTCACCGGTGATCTCGCCAACGTCCTTGGCCCCGGGATCCTGTTGGGCAAGGTCGCGATTCTTGCGTTCGTCATCATCTGGATACGGTGGACCTGGCCGCGTGTACGAGAAGACCAGTTGCAGTCTCTTGCGTGGACCTGGCTGATCCCGCTTTCGCTCGCCAACATCGCGTTCATCTCGATTCTGAAGGTGGTGTTCTGATGGAATCACCTCCGAAGTTCCCCTTCCTCGGTCTCATGAAGGGCATGGGCCTCACCCTCAAGACGATGCTCAAGCGTGCTCCGGTCACGATGTACCCCGACGTCAAGGAGATTCCGGTGCCCCGGGCCCGCGGCGTTATCTCGCTCGATGTCGACAACTGCACCGTTTGCATGCTGTGTGCCAGGGAGTGCCCTGACTGGTGTATCTACATCGAAGGCCACAAAGAGGAGAAACCTCCATCGAAGCCCGGCGGGCGTGTCAGGTCCAAATCGACGCTGGACCGCTTCGACATCGACTACGGATTGTGCATGTACTGCGGGATCTGTGTGGAAGTGTGCCCGTTCGATGCCCTGTACTGGAGCCCCGAATACGAGTACAGCGAGTATTCGCTCGTCGACCTCCTGCACGACAAAGCGAGACTGACCGAGTGGCTCGCCACTGTCCCCGAGCCTCCGGCACTGGAGACGCGATGACCGTTTCGCTCGCCGACTGGTTCTCCGAGACCGCGAACTGGGCGTTTCTCGTGATCGCTCTGCCCACGCTGTTCGCTGGTTGGCGCACCGTGTCGAGCAACAACATCGTGCGTGCCGTCCTGTACCTGGTCGTGTCACTCGCGGGTACGGCTGCGTTGTTCCTGATGCTCGGCGCCCCGTTCGTCGGCTGGACGGTTGTGCTCGTGTACATCGGCGCGGTGATCATCTTGTTCCTGATCGGCATCATGATCACGAGAGCACCGCTGGGCGTCGAGACGGATCTCAGCCATCCCCGCAATGTCCGGGTTCCGGTGGCGTTGCTGTCCGTGGTGCTCTTCGGTGTGATCGGATACGCGATGATCGATGCGTTCTCCAACACGATGATCGAACCGTTCGAGCCGACCGCGACATCGGATCTTTCCAACCTGCTGTTCGGTCGGTGGGTCATCCCGTTCGAGGTCGTGTCGGTCGTGCTGCTCGCTGCCCTGATCGGTGGCATCGTGCTCGCCAGGCGTGACGACCAGGGCGGTGAGCGATGACGATCACACAGTTCGTCCTCGTCGCAGCGGCGCTGTTCTCGATGGGCCTCTACGGGGTCATCACGCGCAAGAACGCCGTCCTCGTCCTCGCCTCCGTCGAACTGATGCTCGCATCGGTCAACCTGAACCTCGTCTCGTTCGACGCCTACCTCGCAGATCAGCTCCACGCAGGGCAGATCATGTCGTTGTTCATCATCGCCCTTGCTGCAGCCGAGGTGGGCATCGGCATCGCGATCATCTTGATGATCTACCGCAACCGCCAGTCTGCGGAAGTCAACGAACTCAACGAGATGAAGGGGTAGGCCATGTTTCTTCTTGCAACCATCCTTCCCCAGATCATCCTCGCCACAGAAGAGGGTGCTGAGCCGGCCGAAGCGGCCAAGGAACTGGTGCCAGGCATCACCAGTGGCCCGCTCGTCGAGTACGCATGGCTGATCGTCGTCGTACCGCTCGTGGCAGCGTTCCTGATCGCCTTCTTCGGCAGGAAGTCACCGTTCAAGGGTTGGCTCATCGCGGAGATCTCGATCGGGTTCGTCGCGGTGTACGGCACCATCCTGTTCCTCCTCAACGCCACCCAGGGGATCGTCTATGAGGGGCAGGTGGAGATAGCCAGGATCGGCATGTACACGCTCGAGTGGGGATGGATGGTCGACGGCCTGTCGATCATGATGTACTTCCTTGTCGGTGTCGTTGGATTCCTGGTGTTCACCTACGCCAAGAGTTACATGGACGGAGACATCCGGTTCACCTGGTTCTTCGCGTCGTTCTCGCTGTTCGCCGGTGGCATGCTCGTCCTCGTCGCATCACCGAACCTCATCCAGCTCATCGTCGGGTGGGAGCTCGTCGGTGTGGCGTCGTACCTGTTGATCGGGCACTACTGGGAGGACTACGACAACGTCGACGCCGCCAACAAGGCGTTCATGGTGAACAAGGTGGCAGACGCTGGTCTGTTCCTCGGGGTCATCATCATGGCTGTATCGGTGCAGTCGTTCCGGTTCAACGACGTGATCGCCGTCGTGGTCAAAGGCGAACAGGGCATGTTGAGCCAGTACGCGTTCTGGGCTGGACTGCTCATCTTCATCGGGGCTATGGGCAAATCCGCCCAGTTCCCGCTCCACGTGTGGCTGCCGGACGCTATGGCCGGCCCAACACCTGTGTCGGCGCTCATGCACGCAGCAACCATGGTTACGGCAGGCATCTACCTCATGGGGCGCCTCTTCCCGTTCTATCTCGACGTGTCTGGACTCTTCGCAGGCGACGTGCGAAACATCATCATCGTGATCGGCGGGCTCACGCTGTTCCTTGCCGGATTGCTTGCGATCGTCCAGGACGACATCAAGAAGGTGCTGGCATACTCAACGGTGAGCCAGCTTGGTTACATGATGGCTGCCATGGGAGCAGGGGCATACACAGCCGGCTTGTTCCATCTCTTCACCCACGCGTTCTTCAAAGCGTTGCTGTTCCTCGGTGCTGGTTCGGTCATCCATGCTGTGCATTCCAACAACATGTCCGACATGGGCGGTCTGCGCAAGAAGATGCCGATCACGTTCTGGACCTTCATCGCGGGCACGCTCGCCCTCGTCGGCATCTTCCCGTTCGCAGGTTTCTTCTCCAAGGACGAGATCCTCGCATCGATGCGGTTCGCCGGCACCGAGGGTGGCCAGGGCATCGCGAACTTCATCCTCATCCTCGGCATCGCGGGTGCGTTCATCACGGCCTTCTACATGATGCGCCTCGTGGCTCTCACGTTCTTCGGCGAGTACAAGGGCCATGCAGTTCCTCACGAATCTCCCAGGATGATGACCTACCCGCTGATCGGACTCGCCTTCTTCGCCGTCACGGCGGGCTGGGCGAACATCCCAGGCGTGTACACAGGCTTCACATCGTGGCTCGCAACGAGGGTTCCGCTCACCGGCATCGGCGACCACCATCCGGAAGGTATCGAGTGGCCTCTGGTGTTCCTCACGTCTGCCATCGTGATCACGTCACTCGTGATCGGCTGGCTGATCTACGGCAAGGACGCCGACACACAACTCGAACGCGACCGCCTCCGCATCCCTGTGCTGTGGCCGCTGTTCGAACATCTCTATTTCATCGACGACTTCTACATGAACGGGATCGTACGGCCCACGATGGGCCCGCTGGCGAGGATGGTTCTGTGGATAGACATGCGTGTCGTCGATGGTGTCGCCAACGCAGTCGGGGCAGTGTCGCTCGTGTTCGCACGTGTGGTCAAGGTCACCGACGAGAACG
>CAYUJA010000081.1:0-4729 GCA_964444875.1 uncultured Acidimicrobiaceae bacterium
CGCGTCCGTGGAAGACACGGAGATCTTGAAGGGCGTGAACCTCACCGTCAACCGCGGGGAGACCCACGCCATCATGGGCCCCAACGGCTCAGGGAAGTCGACGCTGGCCAATGTGCTGCTCGGCCACCCCAGTTACGAGATCACGGAGGGGTCGATCCGCTACAAGGGTGAAGACATCACGGACTGGTCGCCGGAAAAGCGCGGCCAGGCAGGGATGTTCCTCGGTTTCCAGTATCCAGAGGAGATTCCCGGCGTGTCCGTCGTCACCTTCCTTCGGGCGGCGCTGTCGAATCGCACAGGCACGGACTACACGGTTCTGGAGTTGCGCCTCAAGGTGATGGAAGCCATGAAGGACCTCGAGATGGACTCCTCGTTCGCGAATCGGTACCTCAACGAGGGATTCTCCGGTGGGGAACGCAAACGCAACGAGATCTTGCAGATGGCGGTTCTCGAACCGGACTTCGCCGTTCTCGATGAAACGGACTCGGGCCTCGACATCGACGCGCTGCGCATCGTCGCGCACGGCGTTGAACAGCTTCGCACCGATGATCGCGGGTTCCTCATCATCACGCACTACCAGCGCATGCTCGACTACATCACACCCGACGTCGTCCATGTCTTTCTCGACGGCGCCATCGTCGAATCGGGTGACGCATCCCTCGCAGACACCATCGAAGACGCTGGTTACGACGCATACCGGGCCGACACGGTCGCTCGGTGAGCGGCCTGGAGCACCTTCGCTCTGACTTCCCCATCCTGTCGCGCGAAGTGAACGGGCATCCGCTCGTCTACCTCGACTCCGCCGCGACGACCCAGAAACCCACGGCAGTCCTCGACGCCATGGACAGCTACTACCGGCACTCGAACGCCAACGTGCACAGGGGCGCCCATACGCTTGCCGCCGAAGCCACGGAACTCTACGAAGGCGCCAGGTCCAAGGTCGCCGGGTTCATCGGCGCCAACGCGGCCCAGACCGTGTTCACCAGGGGCACGACCACGGCGATCAACCATATCGCGTACGGCTGGGGCCTCAACCACCTCACGGAGGGCGACAAGATCCTGCTCACGGTCGCCGAGCACCATTCCAACATCGTCCCATGGCAGATCGTTGCACGCCACACAGGGGCCGAACTCGTGTACCTGGAGCTTGCGGACAACTACACCGTCGATCTCGATGGGCTCGACAGGGTGCTCGACGAACGGGTCAAGATCATCACATTCTCGGGGATGTCCAACGTCACCGGCGCACTCGGTCCGATCAAGCTGCTGTCGCAAGCCGCAAGGTCTGTCGGTGCGGTGACGGTCCTCGACGGGGCGCAGCTCGTTCCGCACCATCCCGTCGACGTCACCCAACTCGGGGTCGACTTCATGGCGTTCTCCTCCCACAAGATGCTCGGCCCGACAGGCATCGGCGCGATGTGGGGAACCCAGGAGCGCCTCGAGGAGATGGAACCGACAGAAGGCGGAGGCGAGATGATCAACATCGTCGAACGCCACAGGTCCACATGGGCCCCTCCACCGCACAAGTTCGAGGCGGGAACGCCACCGATCGCTGAAGCGGTCGGTTTCGGTGCAGCGGTCGACTATCTGTCCGCTGTTGGCATGGACACCGTTGCGGCCCATGAGCGAGCCATCACGCAGTACGCACTCGACCGTCTGTCCGAAGTGCCAGACCTCACCGTGTACGGGCCAGATGACGTCGAGCTTCGCGGCGGGGCGGTCAGCTTCGAACTCGCCGATATCCATCCCCACGACATCGCAACGATCCTGGATCAGGACGGGATCGCTATCCGCGCCGGACACCACTGTGCGAGACCTCTGATGAAGTACCTCGAAGTCGCCGCAACAGCGCGCGCTTCGTTCTACCTCTACAACATCGAGAGCGAGGTCGATGCACTCGTGATCGGACTCATGAAGGCCAGAAAGATATTCGGGTTATGACGGCCTGCTCGGAGAACGGAAAACGGAGAACGGGTGACGAAACGGATTCCCGAAAGCTAGATCTACCGTACCCTTCACACCCCCGAAAAGAAGAACACCAGGAACCATGTCACAGCTAGACGAACTGTACCGAGAGGTCATACTCGACCACTACCGCAACCCACGCCGGCGTGGAACACTCCATGGTGACCATGTCCACGCTGAAGGCGTCAATCCGTCATGTGGCGACGAGTTCTCCCTCGACCTCGAGATTCGCGATGGCGTCGTGGTCGATGCCGCGATGCAGGGCCAGGGATGTTCGATCTCACAAGCGTCGGGGTCCATGATGATGGACTCCATCGTCGGAAAATCCGTCGACGACGTCGCGGACATCACCCACAAGTTCAAATTGATGATGTCCATCGAAGAAGGTGACAACCCGGTCGACCCCGACCGCCCCGGCGCCGTCCTCGGTGACCTCGAAGCCCTGCAAGGCGTCCGTAGGTTCCCCGTACGGATCAAGTGCGCGGACCTTGCGTGGACGACACTGTCGGATGCGCTCGATCAAGCCGGAAACGGCCTGTGAGCGCGTACTCCCCTTCGACAGCGCTGGTCGTCGTCGACGTCCAGAACGATTTCGCCGACTCGGAGGGTTCACTGTTCGTCTCAGGCGCACCTCGCGTCCTCGGGTTCATCAACGACGAGATGCGAGCAGCTCGCGCGGGAAAGGCACCGATCATCCGGACCCAGGATTGGCATCCCGAGTCCACGCCCCACTTCGCCAAAGACGGTGGCATATGGCCGGTCCACTGCGTAGCGAATACCTGGGGAGCACAGTTCCATCCAGGTCTCGTAGAACTCGGGACGGTCATCCGCAAAGGTGTCGGCGGCGAAGACGGGTACTCAGGTTTCACCGTGCGCGACCCCGAAACCGGCGAGGAAACACCAACCGGCCTCGATACGATCTTGAAGGATGCCGGGGTCACCGACGTGGTCGTCATCGGCCTCGCAACCGACTACTGCGTCAGTGCGACCGCACTCGACGCTGTTCGATACGGTTTCGCCACGACGGTGCTCACCGATGGAATCGCAGCGGTCGACCTCTCCCCCGGCGACGGCGCCCGCGCCTGCGCCGCGATGGTGAACGCCGGCGTGTCTATCGAATAGCGCTGTCGACGAGCGCACTCACAAGAAGGGCAGAGGACGCCCGCCCATGACGGAACTCACGAACGCGCTCGCGCCACCAGGTCGTTCTGGATCTCCTTGACGTGCCCGGTGACGGACACGTGGTAGAGATGCGGGTTGATCAACCGGCGAACACCTGCATCGAGACGTCCGAGATCCGCAACGCGCCGGGACCGCATCGTCTCGAGGTCTGGGTTGCCATCCATGCGCGTCCCATCGCTGTGGACCGTCTCGAGCAATGGTTCGACCTCGACCGTCTCTGATGACCCGAGCATGCGCGACACGCCTGCACGGTGGGGGTGGAAGACGCGGAGCGAGTCGCCAGCTGTGATCGCCTCTCCCCCTCCAGAGATCACGTCGGCGGTCGCATAGCCGCGAGAGTCGTAGACCCTCCACAGGTGTTTGTCCCCGGGGATCGGCATCTTCTCAGGTGTCTCGGACAGTTTGATCGCAGGCGTCCACTCGTCGTCTTCGTGGATGCCGACGAGTTTGTACACGCCACCGAGTGCCGGGTAGCCGTGCGACGAGATGAGGCGTGTGCCAACTCCGTACATCAGTCGTGCGGTCACAGACGTGTGATCAAGGCCGTAGGAACCGGCCTCTTCACGGATCTGTTCACGGATCTGCCACATCGCCATCTCGTCGAGGTCCGATGACAGGATGATCGACACGTCGGTGAAACCCGCATCGTCGAGCATCTTGGCTGCCCTGACGGCGAGGTGCGCGAGGTCGCCAGAGTCGAGCCTGATACCGATCGGACGGTGCCCCGAGCTGCGCAGTTCCTCGAACACGGTGATCGCATTCGGGATGCCGCTGCTGAGGGAGTCGATCGTGTCGACGAGCAGGACGCACTCATCGGGATAGACGTCGGCGTAGGCTCGAAACGCTGCCAGCTCCCCCTCCCCGATCGCCATGAACAGTTGCACCATCGAGTGTCCATGGGTTCCCTGCGGGTCGATCCCGAGCGAACTGGACATCCCGACATTCGAGCTCGAGGTCGCACCCCCGATCAATGCCGCCCTCGTTCCGGCATTGGTCCCTGAGGCGGGGCCCCGGCGCATGCCGAACTCCATGACGGCGCTTCCTCTGGCCTGTTCCGCGACGCGTGACGCCTTCGTGGCGATCAACGTCTGGTAGTTGAGATGGTTGAGCAGCGACGTCTCGATGATCTGGGCCAGCGCGAGAGGCCCCTCGACGACCACGATCGGCTCGTTGGCATGCACCACCCGGCCCTCGGGTATCGCCCGTATCGTGAGGGACTCGAAGCTCCCAAGCGAGGAGAGGTACTCGAGGAATCCGGTATCGAAGCGCGGCTCGCCGTTGGCGGCCACCTGGCGGGCCAGGACATCGATGTCGGCGGGGGTGATGCGCGTCTGGTCGATCCAATCGAGCAGCCATCCCAGCCCGGCCGTCACCACGTAACCTGCCTTGTGTTCCCCGTAGTCTGGGTACCTGCGGAAGAAGTGGTCGAACTGTGCTCGACGCTCGGCCATCCCGATACGCCAGTACAGCTGGGCCATCGTCAGCTGATACTGGTCAGTGAAGAGGAACCCCTCAACGAGGTCGCGTCGATCGGTCATAGTGTCAGAGTACAGATTTCAGAGCACAGACCTCCGCTGTTCTG
>CAYUJA010000081.1:4829-7904 GCA_964444875.1 uncultured Acidimicrobiaceae bacterium
CCAACCACTCCGCCTTCGGTCATGGGGCGAAGGTCGAGGGCCCTGTTGAGTTCTTCTTCGGGGAGCACACCGAGTTCGAGGGCGACGTCGCGCACGCCGCGGCCTTCCTTGAACGCCTTCTTTGCGACCTCTGCGGACCTGTCGTATCCGATCACGGGCACGAGTGCCGTGATGATGATCACGTTCTGCTCGAGCAGGAACTTCGCACGCTCTGCATCGGCTTCGATGCCGTCGACCATCTTGGTACGCATCACATCGGCTCCGGTCGCGAGCAGGTCGATCGACTGCAGCAGGTTGTGGGCGATCAGCGGCATCATCACATTGAGTTCGAAGTTGCCGTTGGCGCCGCCCCATGTGATGGCGGTGTCGTTGCCGATCACCTGGCTTGCGACCTGCATCATCATCTCGGAGATGACGGGGTTCACCTTGCCTGGCATGATCGAACTGCCGGGCTGGAGCGAGGGCAGCGTGATCTCTGCGATCGCGGTGCGTGGCCCGCTCGAGAGCCAGCGTAGGTCGTTTGCTATCTTGAACAGCGACACCGCAACGGTCTTGAGTGCACCGGATGCCATGACGGTGGCGTCCTTGGCTGCCTGAGCTTCGAAGTGGTTCGGCGCCTCGACGAAGGTGTAACCGGAGCGACGTGACATCTCGGCGATCGTCCCAGCGGGGAATCCCTCAGGGGCGTTGATGCCGGTGCCCACGGCGGTGCCGCCAAGGGCGAGTTCGTGCAACTCGGGGAGCACCTTTCGGATACGCGCTGCACCGTTGGCGACCTGGACCGCGTAACCACCGAACTCCTGGCCGAGGCGAACGGGTGTCGCGTCCATCAGGTGGGTGCGGCCGGACTTGAGAATGTCGTCGAATTCGACAGCCTTGGCCTCGAGTGATCCGGCGAGGGCGTCGAGTGCTGGCAGGAGGTTCTGCTCGATACCCGCAACAGCAGCAACGTGGATCGCCGTCGGGATCGTGTCGTTGGAAGATTGCCCGGCGTTGACGTGGTCGTTGGGGTGTACGAGCTTGGAGCCGAGTTCTGCCCCGAGGATCTCCGACGCACGGTTCGCGATGACCTCGTTGGCGTTCATGTTCGTCGACGTGCCAGACCCTGTCTGGAAGATGTCCAGGACGAAGTGCTCGTCGAGGTCGCCGTCCATGACTTCCTGTGAAGCCTCGATGATCGCGTCGGCCTTATCGGCGTCGACGGAACCCATCTCCTTGTTCACGACCGCAGCAGACGCCTTGAGCAGCCCGAGCGCCCAAATGAAGGTGCGCCCGAAACGCAGATTCGAGATAGGGAAGTTGTCGACGGCCCGCTGTGTCGATGCCCCGTAATAGGCCGTTTCAGGTACCGGTACGTCCCCCATGGAGTCACGTTCGATGCGCATGTGCCGTCTCCTCAGCTCGTCGATTCACGCTGCACCCCCAACAATAGTGACCCTACGACTGAGCGATTCCCATGCGTTCCCCGTCCCCTCCCCTCCCATTCCGTGGGCTCGGGTACGCCTATACACGCGTGCGAACCCTGGGTTCAGGTCACCTCCCATTCCGTGGGCTCGGGTACGCGTATACACGCGTACGAACCCTGGGTTCAGGTCACCTCAGGTCGCAAGGGCGGTGGTGACGGCGGTGGAGAAGGTGGTTCCGACGTCGGCGTCGATGCGGAGGGTGACGAACGGCAGGGAATCGTGTTCGGTGGCGCCCTGGTTGATGATCACGTACGGGATACTGCGGCGGGCGGCCTGGAGGGGAATGTCAGCGGCGGGGTACACGGACAGGGTCGTTCCCATGGCGATCACGAGGTCGCACGCATCCGCTGCCTGGGCCGCCTTGTACATCGTCATCGAGTCGAGTTGCTGGCCGAAGCTGATCGTGGCGGGCTTCAACAGTCCGCCGCAGTCACAGCGCGGCGGAACGCGGGTGGTCGTGAACTTCTCGAGATGGGGGCCGATCGGAGTGCGGTCGAAACAGTCCAGACATCCAGCCTCGCGCCCGGTGCCGTGTACTTCGACGACCTTGCTCCCCGACGATCCAGCTATCGAGTGCAGGCCGTCGATGTTCTGGGTAACGATCGCTTCGAGTTTCCCTGCGTTCTCGAGGTCGACACACGCACGGTGGACTGCGCCGGGTTCCGCAATGTCGATGTAGACCGCCGATGCCACCTTCTGATCCCAGTACAGGACCCGTTCCTCCTCGCTGGCGAGGAAGTCCTGGTACATCACAGGGCGTTGCGTGTTCCACACACCCTGTGGGCCGCGGAAGTCCGGGATACCGGTTTCGGTGGAGATCCCCGCACCGGTGACGATGAGGATCGCATTGCCGCGGGCGATCAACTCGGCCAACTGGCCGATGTCAGCGTCGCTCACGATTCTCCGTTGGTGTCGAGGCCGGGTATCTGGAGTTCTTCGATGCGGCCGTCTCGTTCTGACCCGGTCAGAGCGGTGCCGCTGTCCCATGCCTCGTAGCGCGACGCCGTGAGGGGATCGACGCGCCGTATCGCCGACGCGATGAACTGGCTGGAATCTCCATCGCCGGTATCCGCGTCAACGTACGCGATCTCACCGAGCAACTCCCGTGCGAGAGCCACCTCGTCGAGGCCGTCACCGACCGTGACCAGCCGGGACCGCCCGAGTTCGTCTTTGAACCGGAAGGTGCGCGTCCCGAGGTTGACCCCGTACAGCCTCCCGACGAACGACAAGGATGTGAGGGCACGGCGACGTTCGCCCTTGGGTACCTCTGCGGGGTCGAACTCGATCGTGGTCTCCGTCTCCCCCACCGATGCGACCACCAGCACCCTGTCGTGAGCATCGACCGAACGAATGAACCGATGGACGGACCGTGACGCCGGGTCGCCGACCATGTCGCTCACGTCCTTGCCGTCGAGCAGCGCACCGATCGAATGCACGAACAACTCGGTCGCTTGCACGCCGGCATCGCCTTTGCCGAAGTCGATCGGGAACTGCTCGGTGTCGTGGGGGGCTTCGAAGGAGATCAACGAACGCTCAACATCGATACCCAGCGGTACGAGGACGGACAGGTCCTTGAGGAATGCCGGGCTCCGACCTCCCCCGGCACGGT
>CAYUJA010000082.1:0-7884 GCA_964444875.1 uncultured Acidimicrobiaceae bacterium
AACAAGAAGGGATCTCTCCCCCGGTCCTGCGGGGGAGATGGGCCGAGGAACGAGGCCCAGAGGGGGCTCTGAGATCGTCCATCTACAGACAGGCTTTCACCTATCCGCTGATCCTCTTGGTACCAAGTACGTACTTTGAAGAGCCTTCTAACCGAGCGTCACGGCGCCGATCTTGATGCTCGTGTCTTCGTCGAAGAAGTGCAACTTCTCGGTGTCGATGACGAGGTCGATGTCAACACCGTCCGGAACATCAACATCGGGGCTGACTCTTGCGGTGAACTTGGTTCGATCGCCGAGAGAACTTGCGTCCTGGCCGGAGTCTGCAAGAAGTTCCTCGATATCGGGTGTCATGACAGGCTCTGAATCGATGAGGAAATGCACGTAGGACTCTGAGCCGAGAAGTTCGTTCACATCGGTCCTGACGGTGATCGTGCGTTCCGGGTGGTCGCCAGCGATGCGTGCGTCTTCGAAGGAACCAGGACGGATACCGACCACGATCCTCTTTCCGAGGTAGTCGTCGATCCCAGGGTGCCGATCGATGCTCACCTGCGAGACGGCGAGCCTGTGGTCGGCGAACTCGACGCTGTAGCCGTCGCCGCCTTTGGAGAGCACCCCATACACGAGATTCATCGCGGGGCTACCGATGAAGCCCGCAACGAAGAGGTTGACAGGGTTGTTGAACAGTTCGGTCGGCGGTGCAACCTGCTGCATGTTGAACGGTCGTTTGGCCGATACCGGACGCATCACAGCGACCCGGTGGCCGAGCGTCATGGCCTCGATCTGGTCATGGGTCACGTACACCGTTGTCGTCTGGAGGCGCTGGTGGAGCCTGCCGAGTTCGGTGCGCATCTGCACCCTCAGCTTCGCATCGAGGTTCGACAGCGGTTCGTCCATGAGGAACGCCTTGGGCTCGCGTACGATCGCTCTCCCCATCGCAACGCGTTGCCGCTGGCCGCCAGAGAGGGCCTTGGGCTTGCGGTCGAGATAATCAGTGATCTCGAGGGTCTCGGCAGCCTCGCGGACTCGCTCTTCGATCTCGGCTTTGGGCATCTTGCGGAGCTTGAGCCCGAACGCCATGTTGTCACGCACCGTCATGTGCGGATAAAGGGCATAGTTTTGGAAGACCATGGCGATGTCGCGGTCTTTCGGGGGAACGTCGTTGACGACCCTGTCACCGATGCTCATCTTGCCCTCGGTGATGTCCTCGAGGCCCGCGATCATGCGCAGGACAGTCGACTTACCGCATCCAGACGGCCCGACGAGCACGAGAAATTCACTGTCCTTGATGGTGAGGCTCACCTGTCCGACGGCCCTGGTGCCATCCGGATAGATCTTTCCAATGTCCTCAAGCGTGATCTCTGCCATGTGATTCCTCTCGTGCGCGCGTCGGGCAACGCTCGGGTAGACTACCACTTGGGACACCCGATGCTGAAGTGTCGCTAGTCTGGCTCACATGAGTGAATCCAAAGTTGCTGTAATACCCGGTGGTACGGGGTCTGTTGGCAGTTGCCTTGTCCGTCTCTTGATCGACAGAGGGTTCAACGTGGCTGCTACGTACCTCCTGCCTGAGGAAGCGAATGACCTCGAGGAGCAGATCGACCTCGACGAGGACAGGCTGATCCTGCGCCGTGTCGACGTCACCGATGCCCAGGCCACGAACGCCTTCATCAACGAAGCAGCAGACGCCTTCGGCAAGTTCAACGTCCTGGCCTCCCTCGTGGGAGGATGGGCAGGAGGACGAGACGTCGTAGAGACCTCTGACGTCCGCCTCGATCGCATGCTCGACCTCAACCTGCGTACCGCATGGAACGCATCACGCGCAGCGATCCCCCACATGTCCCCCGAATGGGGCAGGATCATCTTGATGGGGTCCAAACACGCCGTAGACACCCCTGCTGGCCAGGCGGCGTACAACATCGCAAAGGCCGGAGTGCTCGCCCTCGCCAAGTCGATCGCGGTCGAACTGCTCGACACAGAGACCACCTGCAACGCCCTGCTTCCTTCGGTGATCAACACGGAAGCGACCCGTACCGCGCTCCCCTATGCGCAGTACGTCAACTGGCCACAGCCAGAAGACATCGCACAGGTCATCGACTTCCTTGCCTCCGAGAAGTCCAAGGTCGTGAACGGGTCGTACCTCCCGGTCTGGGGGTCGGCGCTGATCTAGCGAAGGGTCGTGAAGACATGCAGGACACGTTCGATGTCATCGTCATAGGTTCCGGATTCGGTGGAAGCGTCTCGGCGCACCGCCTCACCGAGAAGGGCTACTCCGTCGGCGTCATCGAGGCAGGCAAACGGTGGGAGAACGCTGACTTCCCGCGTACGAACTGGAATGTCCGCAAGTCGCTGTGGTTCCCCAAACTCGGTATGAAGGGAATCCAGAGGATCTCCCTGCTACGCGATGTGATGGTGATGTCGGGAGCCGGGGTCGGCGGAGGGTCCCTCGTGTACGCGAACACGCTGTACGAACCGCTCGCGCCGTTCTACGTCGACCCACAGTGGGGAGAGATCACCGACTGGCGACGCGAACTCGCGCCCCATTTCGAGACCGCAAAGCGGATGCTCGGGGTTGTGGAGAACCCGCTGGACACACCGGCTGATGCCGTGATGCGCAGCGTTGCAGCTTCGATGGGTGTCCCAGAGACCTACCACCCCACGCCCGTCGGGGTCTATTTCGGCGAGCCGGGCGTGGAGGTCGATGACCCGTACTTCGGTGGCGAGGGTCCCGAACGGGCGGGTTGCGTCGTCTGTGGCAACTGCATGGTCGGGTGTCGCTTCAACGCGAAGAACACACTGGACAAGAACTACCTGTACTTCGCCGAGCGCAACGGTGCCGAGGTCTTCCCCGACCAGACGGTGGTAGATGTTGAGAGGTCGGGAGGCACGTGGCTCGTGACCACCCAACGTTCCGGGGCATGGTTCAACAAACATACGAGAACCTTCCGGGCGGACCAGGTCATCTTCTCCGCCGGGGCGCTTGGCACGACACGTCTGCTCCTCGAACTGGCAGAAAGGGGCAGACTGCCGAACCTGTCCTCGCGTATCGGGTTCAAGACCCGCACGAACAGTGAAGCGATCGTCATGTCCATCTCCAACTCGCGCGATGTCGACTATTCGGAGGGCATCGCTATCACGTCATCGATCCACCCCGACGCCGAGACGCACATCGAACCGGTGAGATACGGAAAGGGCTCGAACGCTCTCGGTCTCCTGGCGACGATCCTCGTCGACGGCGGACCCGGCAGGTCGCGACAGATGAAATTCCTCGCTCAGGCCGTCAAACACCCGGTCACCTTCCTCCGATCGCTATCTGTGTGGCACTGGTCCGAGCGCGGGAT
Organism: uncultured Acidimicrobiaceae bacterium; assembly: GCA_964444875.1. GTDB lineage: Bacteria > Actinomycetota > Acidimicrobiia > Spongiisociales > UBA5794 > JAMBLL01. The sequence continues at coordinate 3,339 of CAYUJA010000082.1, forward strand.
CATCCTGCTCGTGATGCAATCACGAGACAACAGCCTGCGCATGTTGCGGAAGAAGGGGTGGTTCCGAACCAGGCTCACAACCGAACAGGGGCACGGCGAACCGAATCCGACGTACATCCCTGAGGCGAACGAAGCGGCCAGGCTGGCGGCGGCAGAGATGGGAGGAACGGGTGGCAGCACGCTCAACGAGGTCCTGTTCGATACACCACTGACCGCGCACATCCTTGGAGGTGCGCCGATCGCCCCGGACCCTGAACATGGTGTCATCGACAGCTATCACCGGGTGTTCGGTCACGAGGGTCTCCATGTGATCGACGGCGCAGCGATCGGGGCCAACCTCGGTGTGAACCCGTCACTGACCATCACCGCAATGGCGGAGCGAGCCATCTCGATGTGGCCTATTGCCGGTGAGCCAGATCAGCGGCCGGCACTCGATGAAACCAGACACCCCGGATCACCGTCTAGCGTGCCAGGGTGATCAGATAGGTTTCGAGGGCGGCCGGACCCGTGTCCCCATGGTGGCACCTGGCATGTGCAACACCTCCTTGCTCTCTGGCATCTCGTCGGTGCCCTTCTCGCTGACCGAGCGCTTGTACCACGCGGCGTATCGCACAGAACCTGACCACGCCGAGAGTCCATGAAGGAGCACAGACAACGCAACGGTCGTCGCAGCGACAGAGATGATGGCTGCTGCTGAATCAGGTTCCGACTCGACAACGACGGTTCCCATGAACACCAGCGACGCAAGCCCCCGGGGGCCGAACCAGCCGATATACAGCTTCGTGCGACTGCCGAGACTGGTTCCCACGAGCGAGATGGCGACGGAACCGATCCGTATGATCGTCAGACTGAGTATCGCATAGAGGAACGTCTCCCATGTGACGAAACCGAGCACTGGCGTGAGGATCAACAACCCGAATACGAAGAACGCGAGCATCGTCAGCAGGTGTGCGATCCCCTCAGAGAAGTTGCAGACGTCCGGGTACTCCCGCCGCATGATCTTGCCGAACGCGAGGCCACCGACGAAAGCTGCGATGAACCCTGAACCACCGATCGGATCGGCAAGGACGAAACTCAGCAGGGCGAGGGACACGACCGTCACCTGCCGCCACTCCCTCGACATCCATCCCCGGCGCGAGGCGTACCTGACTGCCTTGCCACCGATCCAGCCGACCGCTATACCGACGAGGATCGCAAGGCCTATCTCCTCGATGAACACTCTGGCGATCTCCCCGCCTGTGGCCATCTCGTTGGCCGCACCGGCGACCGCGATGGTGAGGAACGGAACGGCGATTCCGTCGTTGAGGCCACTCTCGACACCGAGACCCTGTCTCACGAGGTTGGGGACGTCCTCATTGGCGATGACCGCCTGACCCAGAGCGGCGTCGGTTGGTGCCAGGATGATCGCGATGACGGCCGCCGGCCAGAACCCGAGGTCGGGGAACACGACCATGGCCGCGACCGCACCGAACGCGATCGTCAGCGGTAGACCGATTCCGAGCAGCCTGCCTGGGAGGAACGCTTCCTTCCTCACGGCGGCGAGGTCGATCACAACAGCGTCTGAGAACAAGATGATCACGAGTGTGGCCTCGAGCAGCAATTGGACGGTGTTGCCCTGGAGCTCACCGGACATCACTGACAGGGGGGTCCCCTGACGCTCGAGGATCAACCCCACAACAAGGCCCGCGGCGGTGAAGACCATCGGTCCAGTGATCGGGGAATGTGCAAGGCGGTGCGAGAACAGTCCGTACACGACGAACAGGAGCACAACGGCCGCGACCCAGTACATGTCTGCTCCCATCTCGTAGCTCAAGCAACCCTAGCCGTGACGGATATCGTCCCTCGCACCCGGGGTCACAGACGCACGCCCGCGGCTGTGACGAGGACGACCGCGAGGCCGAGTGCCATCTGGGTCCAACCGATAGTCCTGGCAGGGATCGGTGGACGGTTGAGCGAGATGACCGCCACCACACCGACGAGGGCGACGGCTGCCACGGCCACCCACGGGACGGCCCCGAGGGCGGCGACGACCGCAATGGCCGCGACCGAGACGACCTGCACGACGTAGATCGTTCGCGTGTCTGCTTCCTTCCCTTTCGCCCTGCGGACCTGGCCCCGCACGAGGACGATCGCGGCGACGTCGCGTGCGGCGAGCACCAGCCAGAGTCCGAACGATGGCGCGAGGTCCCAGCCGCTCGACACCGTGATCGCTGCGACCGTAGCTCCCATCGCTATCGACCCGGAAAGCTCCGCGACGAGCGCCCGGTTCTTGCTGTGGGCGTCGGCACGCAACGCGACGAGCGCGAACGGGACGGCGACAGCCACCGGGATGAGGAACGGGCCCTGCGTCATCATGAACGCACCGATCGCACCGGAAACGCCGATCCCAACGAAGATGAGACCGGCCACGAGCGCGATCGTCGAGCGGGGAAGCCACCGCCGCCTGACGAGATCGGTCGAGAAGATCTTGACGGGGCGTCGGGCCAGGAAGATGCCGAGAGCCGCAACAGAAATCCCCAAAGCCGAAAACGATGGGGCAACGAGGAGTCCGAGCACGATCGGTTCGAGTGTGAAACCCCATCCGCCGTGTTCTGTTGGAAGCACGATCGAGCGAATCTTCGGCCTGGACGGTGTGCCGCTGGAGGTCTCCTCCTTCATCGTTGCCAGGGATCGACTACGCGACGTAGTCGAAGTTGGTGATCAGCGGGCGTTCACATCGGTATTCGTGCATGCCACGATTCTACCGGTGTGGGAGTTCAGGAATCCTCGACCGTCCACCATCGGTGTGCTCGCGCACCAGACCGATCAACACCGCCGCAGCCGCGATATCGGCAACGACCGCCGCGAGTGCTGGACCGGCGAGCCCAAAGGAATCGAACAGGAACGGCCCCACCGCTGCGCCGGCGCCGCGGGCAAGGCTCATGGCTACAACCATCCACCCGAGGTACCTGGCACGCGACATCGGCATCAGTTCCGACGCAAGGGGTATGGATGAAACGATCGTGAACTCGAAGCCGAAGAGGGCGATGCCGAGGACTGCCAGTCCGAGCCCCATCTCGTTCCTGGCAACGACCAGGAGCGAGAACCCGACGATCGAGATCACCAAACCGACGAGCACGGCCCTGCGCTTGCCGAGTCGATCCGTGAACGCAAAGGTCGCCCCTTCACCTGCGAGCTCAGATGCCCCGATGACGATCGCCGCACCGCCGAGTGCGACGAGCGACAGGCCGAACGAATCCTCCATCCAGGCGCCGAATACCACGATGATCATCTCTGATGCAAGAGCGAAGAAACCTGCAACGAAGAGAAACGCCCGCCCGGAAGAATCGATCCGCACGGGTCTGCCGGTGGAGATCTCGACCGTTGCATCGGCATCGACGATTCTGGGAAGAAGCAGCAACGCGGCCACGGTGAGCACGCCGAACACGACGAAGGGCGCCGACCATGATGTTCGAGAGATGAGCCAGCCCGCAGCAGGGGCACCGACGAGCAAGGCACCGGCCCAGGTGAATTCGAACACAGACAGGTACCTGGCGCGCCGGCCGTACTCGACCCGATCCGAAACGTACGCCTGGGAGGACACATCGAACACGGGTTTGGCGATACCGATGAGCGCGAAACCGATGAGCGCCCCGACGTACACACTCGTGAGAGCTGTAACTGCGCTCCCTGCGATGAACAGCAGCAGTCCCGTCCCTATCAGCCTCCGCGGCCGCTGGCCCCGGCCGACGGCCCTCGTAACTGCGGGCGTTGCCAACCCGGCGATGTGTCTGGCGCTCACGAGCAAGGCCGCCTGTTCGAGGGGCACGCCCAACCCGCGAGCTATCACCGGTAGAAACGGGTAGACGAACCGGTACGCCGTGTTCATCACAAGGCGTTCAGCCGATAGAAACGCGAGTGAGGAACGGACCCGGCGCATCGTGTGAGCCTACCCCGCCCGGATCCTCGAGGTAACTCCCGGCGAGAGTATCACCGGCAGTATGTAGGCTCCGACAGACCATGGATGCAACCATCTCCGCCCCCCAACCTGCCATCACCGACCACGATGCTGTCGATGATTGGCGCGCTCTGGGAGATCTCGTCGCAATGGCAACCGAGCGCCTGACTGCACCGGTTGAAGGGATGCACGAAGCGATCGGCGACGAATGGCGCGGACTCGTGGGAAACGACCGTTCACCCGACCCCACGCGACGCCGTCTCGTCACACGAAAGCTCTATGGATCTGTCCGCCTGGTCGGCTCGCTAGCCGGGGCGACGCTCGGCATGGGCGCAACAACGATCGGGAGACACCGGCAGGTACCGCCGCTGTGGGGCTCACCCGTCGGTGCGGGAATCCAGGCAGCGGTCAACGCCCTGTGGGGTGACGAGTTCGAGCGCCGCACCAGCCCGATGCACACAGAACTGGGTATCCGCGACGCCCACGGGGATCGCGTCGCCGGCGACGCCGCCGCGCTGGCGCGGGTGTTCCGCACACCGAGCCGCAGGCTGGCCGTGCTGCTCCACGGACTCGGCAAGACCGAGCGTTGCTGGACCAGCGAGGCGGATG